>JAQICK010000454.1 GCA_027858595.1 Melioribacteraceae bacterium | reverse complement strand
AAGATAAATAATTAGAAAAAAAGAAAAAATTGTGAAGGTTATAATGTAATTACTCACTTTTTGCTTATTCTCTATTTCAAGTTTTTGTATGTTGTTAACATACTTAAGATTACTGTTTTCTTTTTCCTTTCTATCTGCATCATATTTGCTTTTTGTGTTTGATACAATACGAATACGTTGCTCGTTGAACAAACTATCTTTTAAATTGTTATAGTTTTGATGATATTTAAGTGAGTTTTTATAGTCTTTTAAAGTTTCATAAAATTGAGAATTAAGCAAGAAAATTTTGAGTGTACTGTTTACAAAATCGCCTTCTCTAGCAAGTTCAAAAGCTAAATCAAGTTTTTTTCTTGTGTCATCACTATTTGATAATTTTTTTTCATTTTTGCCATGAAGAATTTGAATACGGCAAAGATTAATTAATGATTCCGTTTGAGTTAATTTTAATCCATTTACTTTGCTCTTTTTATAAGCTCCCAAAAATTTAGTTTCTGCAAGTTTTGTTTGATTAGTTTCAAAATATACTTGACCGATTTTATTTAAAATTTTTGCATTGGCATTTATGTCATTTAATTTTTCATAATGTAGCTTAGATTTATTATAATATTCAATTGCCATAGAATACTTTTTTTTCTTAAAATATAGATCACCAAAATTCAAATATGAATATCCTTCTCCCAAAGTATGATTTGTTTTCTTGGCAATATCCAAAGCACTTTCAAAGTAATTAAATGCCATTAGCGTATCATTTAGATCCAGATAAACTAACCCGATATTATTATCAATTACTGGAGAACCTGATGAATTGTATCTTCTTCTAACTTCAGATGCATTTATATAATATTCCAGTGCCAATTCCTTATTTCCCAAGTGGTAATAGGCTGCTCCAATATTGTTCAAGGATTTTACTGTGAGACTATCGACTCCCAATTTTTCATTATATCTTAAACTAGTTTTGTAAAGCTGAATTGCTTTATTGAATTTTCCTTGTCTCCACCTTATTAAACCAGAAGAGTGTAGAAGATTTGGCACTGAAGTTGAATCTTTTAATTTTATTGCTTTGCCAACTGCAATATTATAATATGTATATGCAGAATCAAATTGGAAATAAGAGGTATATAAGCCAGCAATACTAGAATTTAACTCTGCTGATAATTCTAGGTTTTCATTATTATCAATAAATGTTAAAGCCTTTTTTCCAGTTATAATGGCAGAATCAGTTTTTTCTTGGAGCTTATAGCTTTTTGAAATATTTTTTAACGATTGTACTATTCCGAGTTTATAATCATTCGATTTTGATAAACTGTAACACTGTTGCCCAATTTGCATTCGTAAATCTGAATCGGAATTTTTAAGTCTAGAAGCATAGCTATTTAGTGAATCAATTTTAGCATTTCCAATTATATTGGGAAACAAGTTTAGTTGATTGCTTGTATCTTGGAAGGAAATTGCTAAGACAGTGACAGTAGTTAACAAACTACTTATAATAATATTTCGAATTATTGAATAGAACTTTGCACTCATAAATTTCGCTAGAAAAAATATTATAAATTAGTGATTCAATTCTGATGCGTAACGAAATCATTTCAAACGTTCAAAATGTAGTACTACATTATATAAAGTATTCAAATAAATTTTAGTAGCCTATAAAAAATCAATCTTACTAAAATAAGGCGAATAATTTTCAGTTTCTAGAATAATTAATTCTGATTTGTAAATTTTATTTACAAAATTGCATTTATTCCTTATTAAGATTAAGTTTAAATAATGAATTTTACAAGATTAACATATTGTCCGCATAATTATAAAGCAAAAATTGTAGAGTTTGATGGCGGAACTGGTGCTAGAGAAAATATTGAATCGCACGGATTAAATATTGGGGATGAGGTTCTTTTCAAATCAAGAGAAAATGGTCGTGGAAAAATTATTGTTGAACACCACAACAAAGAAATTAGATTAGGACATGAGCTAGCATCAAAGATTTTATTAGAATGTGATGATTATACAACGACCTTAGATTACGTTCAAGTTGGAGATGTAGTTGAAGTTACAAAAATGGCTGCAA
>JAQICK010000272.1 GCA_027858595.1 Melioribacteraceae bacterium | reverse complement strand
AACTCTCCTTCCGAACTTTTGATTCCTCGTCTTAATAATATCGCTTTTCGCTTTTTCATCTGTCTCCTCAAGAATTTTTCTAAATTTAACCACTTCTGAGGCGACATATGTCGTTATTTAAGCAACACCATGCCCTTAGTTTGTGAAAATGTTTCTGTTACAAGTTGATAGTAATAAATTCCACTTGAAAGATTATTATAGCTTGTAGAATTAAAGACTATTTCGTGTGCCCCTTCCCCCAATTTTCTTTCAACTATTGTATCGACCAGTTGACCCAAGGAATTAAATATCCTGAGTTTTACGTTCTCTGAATTACTGAGCTTAAATCTGATAGTTGTAGATGGATTAAAAGGATTAGGATAGTTTTGATAAAGTTCAAAGTTACTTGCAATATTTTCATCTTCAACCGAAACAATTGGTCCATTATAAATAATGCGAATAGCGTCAGCTATCACAGTTCCATCTGCGTTGTTTTTTATAGTTGTACTAATTTTGTAAGAATCATCAAGAGAAATTTGTGTTACAAAATTCCACTTGCCACCATCTACCTTTTGTGATTTTTCAATAATGTTTTGATTGAATGCAGCTGTGATTTCAAATTCTGTATTTGATGCATTTTCTGAACTTGCTGTCCACCAAGCATAAACATCATAAATACCTTTTTTAAGTTTTGGTGATTCAAAAGTTACACTATTTGTCCCAGTTCCAGCAGAGCTGTATAGAAAATCGTCTCCAAAATAATTTACATCAAACTGGGAAATTTCCCAATTGCCTGAAGTCTCTGCATTTGCATTGTCAAGTATTATTCTTTCTGGAGCAGAAAGTTCTATAAATTCTGCAATGCCGTAAACTGTAGTTGCACCAAATTCAAATAAATTTTCGTTGGTAACCCATTCGCCATTTGAGTAATGGTCGTAAGGTGTTTCGTATGTTAACGCAAGAGTTTTTTCTCCATAATTTGCCCACATAAATGATTCGGGAAAATAATCTCTTAAATCTGATTCGCGATAATTAGATTGCAAAAAGTAGGGTAAATCTGAAATTGCAAGGTTCGAGAACATATATTCTTTCTGATAAAAATAGTCAGAAGTTGAAATTGCTGTATGTATCCAGAAAGTTGGATATGGTGCTGATTGGGAATGGAGATTTAATGCAACTGATAAGTTCTTTTCAAGACTAATTTCCTTCATTCTGTTTTTAAGTAATACGACAGCAGATGCTGTTTCATTATCAGGCTTATTCCATTCACGTTCCTGATCAACCCCATAATAATTTGTTCTCGAACGTCCATAGAATACTCCTTCGGGATTATTGAATGGATAAAGATAAAAGATTATATTTTTTCTGTAAAAATCGATAACCGGATCATCTCTTAAAAGTTCTTGTACGATTCCATCAAAATGCCACGAACTTGGAGTCTCGCCAGGATGTGTTCTAGCATGTATCCAAACACGGAATTTGTTCTCATCAGATACAGATGTATCTGTTAAAACAATTTCTTGAACTGGAAAGTTATGCTCTGTAAATCCTAATGTATCTATTTTCACATAATCACTATTTCCCCATTCCATCAATCTTTTTTGAAGGTAATTAAATGAATAAGGAGTATAATAAGAAACAAAGACAGTATCTTTCTCAAAAGTTTTTTCAAAATAGCTGTTTCGAGGTGATTCAGTTTCAGTGAATCGAATGAAATCAATATCATCATAAGAATACATTGCGCGATTAACATAACTATTTGCAATAGTCACTTTTATTAATTTATTTTCTACTCCACTGATCCTAAAATAAAACCATGTTCCACCAATATCTGCAACTGTTCTAATGGTATATGAAATTGAATCAGTGGTTTCAACAGATGAAAGATTACCACTATCAAAATTAGCATCAAATTTTATTTGAGAAAAAGTAGCGGTTGCAAATAATAAAAAAAACAATATTTTTTGTGTCATTTTGCTCCAAGATTAGAAATTTGTATCCAAATTTAACGAATCTTTATTAGTGATGTATATCACTTTATGTATAAACATCTTGTTAATACATGTTTTTCTTTTTAAGTTCTAATGACTAAAAATAACAGTAAATGTTATTTGCATTAAATTTTTGTTCTATAATTTATTGAGGGATAAATGAAAGACATTACAGTAAGCGGCGTTAGGGTAAGAAAAGAGAATGTGAAAAAAAATGGGTCATTCTCGGTTAAAAACTTTTTGGTTGAACCAATAAAATCTGGGCTTTTTGGTTTTGCAATTTTTATAACAATTCTAATAGCAGTAAAATTATTTAGTTATGCAATTGGGACTTATGATTTTTTTGCACTTGAGATAACAGACATTGAATTATCTTTTATTGGTTTTGTTTTACTCTTCTTGATACGATTTCTAGAGAATTTCAAAGAAAAAGATAACTGATTAATTTTTAAGTTTTTCAGTTCTTTCAGCAATTTGCAGTTTTTCAATTAATTCGTTTATGTCACCATCTACGATCTTGGTAAGATTATATAATGTTAATCCAATTCTGTGGTCAGTTACACGATTTTGGGGATAGTTATAAGTTCTAATTTTATCACTTCTATCGCCACTTTTAACCAAACCTTTTCGGTGTTCAGAAATTTCACTGGTTTGTGCTTGTAATTTTAAATCTGATAATTTTGTTTTTAATACTGTCATTGCTTTTTGGCGGTTTTTTATTTGCGATCTTTCATCCTGACATTGAACAACTATCCCTGAAGGAATATGAGTTAACCTTATTGCAGAATCAGTTTTATTAACATGCTGACCACCAGCTCCACTAGCTCTGTAAGTATCTACTCTAACATCACCCATATCAAGATCAATTTCTACTTCTTCGGCTTCTGGCATAACTACCACAGACGCTGCAGATGTATGAACTCGTCCACTCGATTCTGTTGTTGGAACCCTCTGAACTCTATGAACCCCACTTTCGTACTTCAGTACTCCATAAATACCTTCACCACGAATTGCCATCACTGCTTCTTTAACTCCACCAACACCAACTTCACTTAAATCCATAAGTTCGTGTTTCCATCCTTTTATTTCAACAAATCGAGTGTACATTCTAAGCAAATCGGCTGCGAAGAGACCAGCTTCATCTCCACCCGCACCAGCTCTAACTTCAAGAATAATATCTTTGTCATCGTTTGGGTCTTTTGGAATTAGGAGAACTTTTATTTCTTCTTCAAGGTCACTTTTCTTTTGAGATAAATCCTCTAATTCAAGTTCTGCCATTTCCGTAATTTCTGCATCTTCTCTTGCAGAAATAATTTCTTTATTGCCCTCAATATTGGAAAGGGTACTACTATACTCATCGTATTTGTTAACAATTTCTTCAAGTTTACTTCTTTCTCTACTAAGTTGAACTACTTTTTTCTGGTCGGATAAAACATCTGGGTCAGATAATTTTTCAGTTATCTGTTCAAATTTTTCTTTTATTTCCTGTAATTTTCCTACAAAGTCCATTTCAACTCAGTTTGTTTTTTTAATTTGCAAATATATAGAAGTAGTAGCTCATTTACTAAAATTAGAAATTAGGTTTAAGCTATTTCTCTAAGTTTTTCTAGATATTTTCTTTGAATACTTAACGAAGGAATTTCATCTTTGCTATCTCTTACAATAAATGCAATATTCAGTTTTAATAATAATTCATCCAAAGCGTCAAACATATTTACTG
>JAQICK010000152.1 GCA_027858595.1 Melioribacteraceae bacterium | reverse complement strand
CAATATATATCCTGAAACTTCTTTAGTTAAAATAGTTTTATTGTTTTGCAAAATTTTAAGAGTAATTGAATTTTCGATATTGGAATAGATTGGAATTAACATATCAAATTCACTTTCAGAGAAAGGAACTGAATTTTGGAAATTTACTAATTGATGTTTACTACTATCACACAATGAGTTTATTCTTTTTACAAAAATTGGTTTAAAGATTTGAGTTGAATCTATAATTAGCTGAATCGGTTTTATATTAGCTTCAATGACAGTATTATTTAGCATCAATAATGGTTTAACTTGAAAATTACCTTTATTAATATCATTGGTAATGAATCCTTCGTGGTATTGTTTTTTAGTTATTGTGTTATCATAATTTTGGGCTACTTCACTCCCATTAACTATTATTCTTTTCACAAATTGTTCATTTTCAAATATTTCAAAAGTTATAGAATATCCAGAAGAATAGTGGCTATTCTTTTTCACAAATACAAGATTATTATGGGATATT
This sequence comes from Melioribacteraceae bacterium, assembly GCA_027858595.1. Lineage (GTDB taxonomy): Bacteria > Bacteroidota > Ignavibacteria > Ignavibacteriales > Melioribacteraceae > 1-14-2-50-31-20. The sequence continues at coordinate 2,351 of JAQICK010000152.1, read as the reverse complement.
TTATATGAAAGATTACAGATGTATGAAGAATCTATGGGAAAGATATGAGATTCAAAATAGATAGGACGCTTTTGAGGAATTTCATTATTCTCTCTCCTTGCCTGTGCGAAAGACAAAGTAAATAAGAATATTGCCAGAAGAAAAATAACCGTGAATTTGTATGTTTTTACTTTTCTCAAATAAATATTAGCTTGTTTAATTTTACAAAACCAAATATAACAAAAAAGGCTTACCAAAATGATAAGCCTTCTTAAATAATTCTTGAATATTTTTTAACTATTCATGTTTTGCATAAATTCTTTGTTGTTTTTAGTACCACGCATCTTGTCCAACAAGAAATTTATAGAATCTATAGAATCTAAATCACTTAAGAATTTCCTAAGAACCCAAACTTTACTAAGTTCATCATCACCCATTAATAATTCTTCTTTTCTAGTTCCAGATTTATTAACACCAATAGCTGGGAAGACTCTTCTGTCAGATAAGCCACGGTCAAGAACCAATTCCATATTTCCAGTTCCTTTAAATTCTTCAAAAATCACATCATCCATTCTACTGCCAGTTTCAATTAATGCTGTTGCAATAATTGTTAAACTTCCACCACCTTCAATATTACGTGCAGCACCAAAAAATCTTTTAGGTTTCTGAAGTGCGTTAGAATCCACACCACCAGAAAGGATTCTTCCACTATGCGGTGCAACAGTATTGTGTGCTCTAGCAAGTCGAGTAATACTATCAAGTAGTATCACAACATCCTCACCAGCCTCTACAGATCGTTTTGCTTTTTCAATTACCATATTTGCAACTTGAACGTGTCTTTCAGCTACTTCATCAAATGTAGAACTAATTACTTCGGCTTGAACAGAACGTTGCATATCTGTAACTTCCTCTGGACGCTCATCAATAAGAAGCATAATTAACTGTACCTCTGGATGATTTCGTGAAATAGAGTTAGCAATTTTTTGTAGCAGAACAGTTTTACCAGTTTTAGGTGGCGAAACAATCAATCCTCTTTGACCTTTACCAATAGGCGACAATAGATTCATAATACGCATTGAATACTCACCAGGAGCCGATTCAAGGTTTAATCTTTTAGTTGGATACAGAGGAGTTAAGTTATCAAATAAAATTCTACTTCTAATTTCGTCTGGGTCTTTTCCATTTATTGCTTCAACACGGAGTAACGCAAAAAATCTTTCCTGGTCTTTAGGAGGTCTGACCTGTCCACTAACAAAATCACCCGTTCTCATATGAAATCTTTTTATTTGTGAGGGAGAAACATAGATATCATCAGGGGAAGGAAGAAAGTTGTAACTTGACGCACGTAAAAACCCATAACCGTCTGCGAGAACTTCTAACGTACCTTTAGAGAATGTTAAACCATCTTTTTTAGTCTGTGCTTCAAGAATTTTAAAAATCAATTCTTGTTTTCTAAGATCATTGAAATCGGTTAATGATAATTTTGTTGCAATTTCGTGAAGATCTACAATCTTCATTTTTTTAAGTTTGGAAATATCCATTAGTGTGTAAACCTTAAATATTTGTAAAAATAATTTTTAAATAGCTTTGGGGTCAAACCATGTTTTCTGACTAACTTTTTGATTTTGACGAAAGGGACAAGAGGAATGGTGCTAAATTACTCCATTTCTTTTTCAATGTCAAGTATTATAACAAAAGTGTTTTATTAACATCTAAATGGACAAAAATAAATGAGACATATACGTGATAATAATAGAGAGTTCCTAGAAAATAAAAAGGCATCAAATTAGACGCCTCAATTAAATTATTGCAATTTGAAAAATATTGGAACTGTCACTTGAACCTTAACAGGTTTGCCTCTTTGCTTTCCAGGCGAAAACAAAGCACTCTTCACCGCTTGCATTGCAACTTCATCACATCCACCACCAATACCTTTAACTAATTCGACTTTAAATACATATCCAATCTCATTAACAAATGCTTTAACATATACTCGACCTTGAATTCCAGCTCGTTTTGCAAACTCAGGATATGTGATATTCTTCTGTATAGCACGTACACCTCCTATCGGCTCTGGCATTTGTTCTACAACAATAAAAACATAATCTGGTTCTACTTCGTCAACAGCTGCAATTGGTTCAACTTCAGCAACATCAGCGTTCACATCTAAATCTGTTGTTGCAAGTTCAATATCATCTAGTAAATCATCTGTAAGAGTTTCAACTATGTTCTGGGGTTTTGGAAGTGGTGGTGGGGCTTCAGGCCCTGATGGTGGAGGCACATCACGAACATCAATTAAAACTTAATGAATCAGGCGAAAAAGCTTCAGCTGTTAGTGTTACAGACCTTCCAGCAAGAAGACCCAGTATTGT
>JAQICK010000120.1 GCA_027858595.1 Melioribacteraceae bacterium | reverse complement strand
TTTTTTGTAATTTTCATCTGCGGTCTCCTTTCTTTTTAGAAGTTCATTTTTCCACCTTACTAATATAAGGTGCTAACTAATTAAAGAATGTGAGACCGTTTCTTAATTTACCGACATATATCACTTTTAAGTATGCCACTTATAAAGAAGAACAATAGACAACTAGCTTTTAAATAGCTTGTAGTTAATACTATCAGTTAAGGCTTGCAGTGATGCTTGGATAATATTTTCGGAAACACCAACGGTTGACCAAGTATTTTTGTTGTCGCCAGATTCAATTAAAACGCGAACTTTTGCAGAAGTTCCATCTCCTTCGCCAAGCACACGTACTTTGTAATCAATCAAGTGAACATCATCCAACTCTGGATAAAAGATTCTAAGTGCTTTGTGAAGAGCTTTATCAAGTGCATTCACTGGTCCTTGTCCATCGGCAGCTATGTGTTCAGTTTCACCTTCAACTTCAACTTTAAGAACTGCTTCGGAGTATTCCGCTCCTTTGTCGTCGAACATTACATTTACTTTTGCATATGTTACATTAAAAAATGTTTTTAACTCATTGAGTTCATTCCGTAGTAACATTTCGAATGAAGCTTCAGCTCCATCAAACTGAAAGCCTTTGTATTCAAGGTCTTTAAGAAAATGGACAAACTTTTTATTAAATTCTTTGTCGTCTGGTAAAACAATTCCAAGTTTTTCTGCTTTATATCTAATGTTACTTTGTCCTGATAAATCGGAAACAATAACGCGTTGTCTATTTCCAACAAGTGCAGGATCAAGATGTTCATACATTCTACTATCTTTAAGCACCGAACTTACATGAATTCCACCTTTATGAGCAAAGGCAGATTTACCAACGTAAGGTGCACGTGTGTTAGGTGCTACATTCATCATTTCAAAAACAAAATAAGAAAGTGAAGTTAAGTTTGTTAAATCTAATTCTGTAACAGTTTCCCTATCCATTTTTAATATTAAGTTTGGAATAATTGTGCAGAGATTAGCATTACCGCATCGTTCCCCTACTCCGTTCATTGTTCCTTGAACATGAGTAGCACCGGCTTGAACAGCAGCAATTGTATTTGCAGCAGCCATTCCACTATCGTTGTGTGCATGAATTCCAATTGTAGTATCTAATTGTTTAACTATTTCTTCTGTAATATCAAATACTTCTTGAGGAAGTGTGCCACCATTTGTGCCACACAAAACTACCGTATCTGCTCCACCTTTAACTGCAGCTTTGCACATAGTAATTGCAAATTGTGAATCGTCTTTATAGCCATCATAAAAATGCTCTGCATCGAAAATCACCCTACGTCCACTATCCACAAGGAATTTTACAGATTTATAAATTAACTCTTCATTTTGTTCATCTGTTAAACCAAGTGTTTTCTCTGAATGGAATCTCCATGTTTTACCAAATATTGTAATTATTGGAGCTTTAGAAGCAACAAGTTTTTGTAAATTATTGTCAGTTTCTATTCTATCAGGATATCTTGCGGTTGAACCAAATGCACAATTTTTTGATTTATTAAGTTCTAGATTCTGAACTCTTTCAAAGTATTCTTCATCTTTAGGATTACTGCCTGGCCAACCACCTTCAATTACATCAATTCCAAATTGGTCTAATCTTTTCGTGATTTCCAATTTATCGTGGATTGATATATTTACACCCTCACCTTGAGTTCCATCACGTAGCGTAGTATCGAATAATTCTATTTTTTTCATTTTGTTCATGCTTTTGTCAATTCAAATATTTATATAATATGTATTGTCATTCCCGAATGTTTTTATCGGGAATCTTCTACATTATGAGATCCCGGCTAAGAAATTGCCGGAATGACATGCGTTTTTTTATGTTTCGTTATTCAATCATCCCAGTTTTTCTTGCGTATTCAAAAAGTCCGCCAGCAGAAACAATTGGTAATACATCACCAAGTGGATTAAGTGAATATGTTTCATTTGCCGTAATATTAGTAATGGTATTATTTTCAATATCAACCTTAACTTCATCACCAGTTTTGATTTTATCGTTTAATTTTTCATTGCATTCATAAGGAACAACAAATCCACCATCGACAGAATTACGATAAAATATTCTTGCGTAGGATTCTGCAACAATAATTTTTGCACCAGCTTTCATAAGAGCATATGGGGCATGTTCCCGAGAAGAACCACAACCGTAATTTGAACCACTAATAATTATTTGATACTCTGAAACTAACTCTCCATCAGCTACAAAAGGAATATTCCCAAGTGGTAAACCAGATTTTTCTTGTGGAACACTCGAAAGTGCAAACTTGCCATACATTTTAGCTTCACTTTCATCATCCATACTATATACAAGGTGTTCGGCAGGAATAATTTGATCAGTATCAATATTATCTCCTAAAACAAAGGCTTTGCCAACAATTATATTTTCCATTTTAATTCCGTATTTCTATTTAATTAAATTTTCTATTTTCAAGTGTCATTCCCGAATGTCTCTATCGGGAATCTATATATTTTGAAAAGATTCCCGCTTAAATCGTGCGGGAATGACAGTTCTATTAAATATTACATCACATCTCTTGGGTCAGTAATTACACCTTTAACCGCAGAAGCCGCAACAGTAAGTGGCGATGCTAAATAAACATCAGCTTCTTTACTTCCCATTCTACCTGGGAAATTTCTGTTTGTTGTTGAGATTGTTACATCTTTCCCAACTGTTCTTCCAATAGTATCATCAGGACCTCCAAGACAAGCAGCACAAGACGATTGTGCAATTATAGCTCCAGTACTTTTAAATATTTCTAACAGCGATTGACCATTATACATTTCAGTTGATAATTGTTTTGCAACTTCTGTGCTTGCTGGAACAACAAATGTAGTAACAGCAACTTTTTTACCTTGAAGTATTTTAGCTGCAAATCGGAAATCGGAAATCTTCCCACCAGTGCAAGAACCTATATAGGCTTTTGTAATTGGAGTTCCTTCAACTTCGCGAACTGTAGCTTTATTATCTGGACTATGAGGTTTTGCAACCATTGGAACTAGGTCTTCAACATTGTATTCATATTTACTGTGATAGATTGCATCATCATCGCTATAGAATTTATCAAATGTTTTATCACTTCTTTCTGCAATATATTTTTCAGTAACTTCATCAACTGGAATAATACCATTCATTCCGCCACCTTCAATTGCCATATTGCACAAAGTCATTCTTTCATTCATTGATAGCGAAAATACAGCTTCACCATCAAACTCCATTGCACGATATGTTGCACCATCGGTAGTGATATCTCCCAGTATCTGAAGTATTAAATCCTTTGCAGTCAAGTAATTTGGCATTTTACCATTAAAAGTGAATTTCATTGTCTCTGGAACTTTTTCCCATATTTTTCCTGTTCCTAGAATAAACGCTGCATCTGTATTTCCAACTCCTGTAGAAAACATTCCAAAAGCACCTGAAGTGCATGTATGCGAATCAGTTCCAATTAAAACAGTTCCTGGTATATTATATCCTTCTTCTGCAAGAGCAATGTGGCAAACCCCTTTGTAACGGGCAGTTCCAACATCGTAATAATTATCAACATTATATTCCTCAGCAAAGTCTCTGAGTATATCAACATTTCTGTTTGCATGTTTGTTTGCAGTAAAAATATAATGATCTGGGAATATAACAAGTTTGTCTTTATCCCAAATTTTTGCTTCTTTCCCAAATTCCTTTTTCCAAATTGCAATTGTTGGTGGACCGCAAACATCATGCGTCATAAGCACATCAACATTAAGCCAAATATTATCACCAGGTTTTACAGTTTCTTTACGTGCTGATTTTGCGAGAATCTTTTCAGTAATTGTCATTCCCATCTATTTCTCTCCTTAAATCTCAACTTTAATAACTTCTTCATCTTGAAGTTTAACTCTTCTCTCATAGCGCTCTTTTTTATTGATAGCTTGAATGTAAGCTTTTCCACTTGCTTCAATAATATCAGTAGATACACCAACACCAGTATAAGAGCGACCATCCTTTCTAATTCTTACTGCAACTTCACCTAGAGCTTCTCTTCCTGCAGTTACAGAACGAACGCGATACGACTCTACAGTTGGTTTTTTATTAAGTGCCCTATCAATAGCGTTAAACAAAGCGTCCACTGGTCCATCACCAGTTGAGGAATCTTCCATAATCTTTCCATCTGCTTTTATTCTAACAGTAGCAGTTGGAATAGTAGATGAACCAGCAAATACGTGCATATACTTCAAATCATAAATTGATTCAGTTGTTTTTTTGGTGTCGCCCATAAGAATGCGTAAGTCATCATCATATACTTCTTTTTTCTTATCTGCTAAGTTTGTGAATAACTTATAAATTTTCTTTAACTCTTCTGTAGTCATTGGATATCCAAGTTCATCCAATCGGGCTTTTAATCCATGTCTTCCAGAATGTCTTCCTAAAACAATTTTTGTTTTCTGAACTCCAACAGATTCTGGAGTCATTATTTCATATGTTTCACGGTTTTTTAACATTCCATCTTGATGAATTCCAGATTCGTGAGCAAATGCATTTTCACCAACAATAGCTTTATTTGGTTGGATAATAATTCCAGTATATCCAGAAACTAATTTTGAAGTATTAATAATTTCGGTAGTTTCAATTTTACTTTCAATATCAAAAATATCCTTACGCACTTTTAATGCCATTACAATTTCTTCTAATGATGCATTGCCAGCACGCTCACCAATTCCATTTACAGTAACTTCAACTTGACGAGCTCCATTTTCAATTCCAGCAATAGAGTTTGCAACAGCAAGACCAAGATCGTTATGACAGTGAACACTAATTATTGCATCTTCAATATTCTTAACTTTAGCTTTTAAATAAGCTATCTTCTCGCCAAACTCTTTTGGCATTGTATAACCAGTTGTATCCGGAATATTAATAGTTGTTGCACCCGCTTCAATTGCAGCCTCAATAACTTCAACAAGGTAATTCATATCTGTTCGACCAGCATCTTCGGCAGAGAATTCAACATCGTCAACAAATGTTTTTGCATATTTAACCATGTCGTAAGACATCTTTAATATTGTTTCTCTTTTATCTGCAAGAGTTTTACCATATCTATCATCGCCAAACTTTCCGAGTATATGATAATCCGATGTGCTGGAGAAAGTGTGAATCCTTTTTTTCTCACCATTCTTAATTGCATCATAAGCAGATTTAATATCAATCTCTTTTGCACGAGCAAGGCCAGCAACAGTTACACCAACTTCATTTGCAATTCTTTCAACTGCATCAAATTGTTCAGGTGATGAGACAGGAAATCCAGCCTCGATTACATCAACATTTAATTTCTCAAGTTGTTTAGCTATTTCAACTTTTTCAGAAACACTTAATGATGCTCCCGGTGATTGTTCACCATCTCGCAATGTTGTATCAAATATTATTAATTGATTCTTCATAACTTCACCAATCTAAAGTGCAATTGACACTTCCCTATTTTTTATTATAAAATTTTGTCAAAGTTTTCAATAATCTTCTCTGCCATTGTATCGGTAGAAACAACGTTGCCATTATCAAGATTTATATCAGCAGTTCTGTATCCTTGATCTAATGTAATCTCAATTGCTTTGTCAATTTTAATTGCAGCATCTTGTAAGCCAAAAGACAAATCGAACATCATTCCAACAGATGCAATCATCGCAATAGGATTTGCTTTCTTTTGTCCAGCAATATCTGGAGCACTTCCATGAACTGGTTCGTAGAGTGCATATTTTTCACCAAGGCTTGCTGATGGAAGCATACCCAAGCTACCAGTGATCATTCCAGCAATGTCACTAATTATATCTCCAAATAAATTTGATGTTACAATTACATCAAACTGTTTTGGGTCTCGCACAACTTGCATTGCGGTGTTATCTACATACATATTAATTACTTCAACATCGGGATAATCTTTACTTACTTCTTTAACCGTTTTTCTCCAGAATTGAGAAACCTCAAGAACATTTGCCTTGTCAACAGAAGTTAAAACCTTCTTCCGTTGTTGAGCAACCTTAAAAGCTTGATGTGCAATTCGCTCAACTTCATGTTTCTCGTAAACCATAGTATTGAAGCCTTTATTCTCATCATAACCACGTGGTTCACCAAAGTAAATTCCACCAGTTAATTCTCGAAACACGACAAAATCAGTTCCTCTTATTACACTATCTTTAAGCGAAGAAGAATTTACAAATGAAGGATAAACCTTTGCTGGTCGGATGTTTGTAAACAAGCCCAACGATTTTCTAAGTTTCAACAAAGCTGCTTCTGGTTTGAGATGATGCTCAAGATCTTCCCATTTATATCCACCCACAGCTCCAAGCAGAACAGCATCCGATTCAAAGCAAAGTTGAATAGTTTCATCGGTTAACGGAGTTCCATGTGCATCGTAAGAACATCCACCCATTAAACTTTCGGTAGTTTCAATTTTTAAATCATATTTTGAAGCTACGTGGTGCATTAGTTTAACTGCTGCGTTCATTACTTCTGTTCCAATACCATCGCCAGGCAAAAGAGTAACTTTCTTCTTCATTAATTAGTCCTCATCATTTTGGTTTTTTACCCAGCTCATCATTCCTCGCAACTTTGCACCAATTTTTTCTATTGGATGCTCACTATTTAGCTTACGGTATCTATTCATATTTGCTTTATCACCATTTACATCCGCAACAAATTCCTTAGCAAAACTACCATCCTGAACTCTCTTTAATGCTCGTCGCATTGCTTCTTTAGACTCTGCATTAATAACGGTTGAACCTACTTCGTAACCACCATACTCTGCAGTATCACTAACAGAATAATTCATTCGCGATAAACCACCTTCGTAATAAAGGTCAACAATTAATTTCATTTCGTGCATTACTTCAAAGTAAGCAAGTTCCTCTGGATAACCAGCTTCTGTAAGAACTTCAAATCCGGTTTTTATTAATTCTGCCGAACCACCGCAAAGGACGGCTTGTTCACCAAATAAATCAGTTTCAGTTTCGTTTTTAAAACTAGTCTCAATTACTCCAGCCCTTGTTCCACCAATGCCTTTAGCCCATGCTAATGCGTGCACTTTTGTATCACCAGAAAAATCATTGTGAATTGCTATTAAACAAGGCACTCCGTTACCTTCTCTGAAAGTTCTTCTTACTAGATGTCCAGGACCTTTGGGTGCAACCATCATAACATTTATGTTTTTTGCTGGAATAATTTGATCGTAATGGATATTAAATCCATGAGCAAATACGAGTGTATTTCCTTCTTCAAGATTGTTAACTATTTGTTCGTCGTAAACTTTCTTTTGATCTTGATCGGGAAGCAAAACCATTACAACATCAGCCCATTTTGATGCTGCGTCAATTCCCATTACATTCATACCTAAGTCAGTTGCTTTTTTCCAAGACGTGCCATCTTTTCTAGCACCTACAACTACATTCATTCCACTTTCTTTTAAGTTAAGTGCGTGTGCGTGTCCTTGACTTCCAAATCCTAAAACCGCTATTTTTTTTTCTTTCAATACATCCAAAGATGCATCACTATCATAATAAGCTTTCATTTTTAACTTCCTTGTTTTTTATTTTCATATTCATTTTTTGGTCTAACTTGTTCTCCCCTTTTAAGGGCAACAGTTCCTGAGCGTGCCATTTCAATAATTCCAAAAGGCATAAGAACATTAATAATTGCATCAATTTTTTCTGGAGGTCCAGTAACTTCTAACATAATACTTTTATTATTTATATCAACAATTTTAGCGCGAAATATATCATTTATATTTTTAATTTCATCAACACTAGCTTTTTGAAAGCTAACTTTTATTAATGCTAGTTCTCGCTCTGTTCTAGCCTGACCAGTTAATTCAGAAACTTTTATTGTATCAATCAATCTATTAAGTTGCTTAACTATTTGGTCAATCAATTGCTTATCACCAGAAGTAACTATTGTCATTCTAGAAGTATCACTCCGTTCAGTTACACCTATTGAAATACTATGAATGTTAAATCCCTTTGCACTGAACATTGTTGCAACTCTATCAAAAGCTCCAAATGTATTTTCAACTAAAACTGAAATTGTATGTCTCATAGTATCATCCTCTTTGGGTTTAATCTTTTTAATATCATGTCAGAAATTGAAGCACCAGCTGGAACCATAGGAAATACAAGGTCTTCTTTGGCAACTTTGAACTCAACAAGTACCGGTCTATCATTTATTGCAAATACTTTGTCCAGAATTTCATCTACATTATCTGGATTATCTATTGAATAAGATTCTATTCCAAAAGCTGTACCAATTGCAGTAAAATTAGGGTTACTATCTCGTAAATCTGTAACACTATATTTTTCTTCGTGAAATAGCTCCTGCCATTGCCTCACCATTCCTAGAAAACCATTATTCATAATAAAAAATTTAATTGGTAATTTATGATAGACTGCGGTAGTAAGTTCCTGCAAGTTCATCTGAAAACCACCATCACCGTTTATTGAAATGACTGGTCTATCTTTTATTGCAAAAGCTGCTCCAATAGCAGCAGGGACTGAAAACCCCATTGTTCCTAATCCACCACTACTAACATGTGAGCGCGGGTTATTGAATTTATAATACTGAGCAACCCACATTTGGTGTTGACCAACATCAGAAACAATAATTGCTTCTCCATTTGTCTTTTCAGAAATTTTCTCTATAACAAATTGTGTTCGCAATTTATTATCAGCTCTTTTGTATTCAAGAGGACATGATTTTTTCCATTCTTCAATTTGATTACACCATTCTTCTTCGCGTGGCTTATTATTAAGCTCTTGTAATAATTCAGTAATTATAATTTTCGCATCGCCCACAATTGGTAAATCGACAAGTACATTTTTATCAATTGCAGTTGGATCAATATCAATGTGAATTTTATATGCATCAGCAGCAAATGTTGCAGTGTTGCCGGTTACTCTGTCATCAAAACGAGCTCCAACAGCTATAAGGACATCACACATATTAACAGCTTGATTAGCATAATAAGTTCCATGCATTCCTAACATACCCAAAAACTGTGGGTCTGTTCCTGGGAAAGAACCTAATCCTAAAAGTGTATTTGTAACAGGAATATTATTTTTTCTTGCAAATTCAGTTAACTCTTTTGATGCGTCTGCCATAAGCACACCACCCCCAACATAAAGTAAAGGACGTTTAGCGTTTTTTATATATTTTGCAGCTTTTTTTATTTGATTTATATGACCCTTTAAAGTTGGTTTATATCCACGAATTTCGACTGTTTCCGGATATTCATATTCACACTCTGCTGCTAGTACATCTTTTGGTAAATCCACTAAAACTGGGCCTGGTCTACCAGTTGAAGCAATGTAAAAAGCTTTTTTAATTGTTTCAGCTAAATCTTTTACATCACGAACCAGAAAATTATGTTTTGTAATTGGTCTAGTAATTCCAACAATATCAGCTTCTTGGAATGCATCATTACCAATTAATGGTGATGGAACTTGTCCAGTAAAAACAACTATCGGAATAGAATCCATATAGGCGTCTGCGATTCCTGTTACTGTATTTGTTGCTCCAGGACCTGATGTAACTAAAACTACACCAACTTTACCAGTTACACGTGCATATCCTTCTGCAGCATGTGTTGCACCTTGTTCATGACGAGTTAAAATATGTTCCAAGTAATCAATGTCGTATAACTTTTCGTAAAGCTTAATTGTAGCTCCACCAGGATAGCCAAATATTTTTTCTACTTTCTCTCATGAAGAGCTTCGAAAAATATATCGGCTCCAGTCAATATTTTTTTCTTCTTTGTCATAAAAATACCTTTATTATAATATTACTAAATTCTTAAAACCGCACCTTTACTAGCTGATGTTACCATTTTTGAATATCTAGCTAAGTAACCTTTCTTTATTTTTGGTTCAAAATCTGGAATTGATTTAAATCTTTCTTCTATTTCATTATCTGTTATTTCTACTTCTAATATTTTATTTGGAATATCTAGCGAAATAATATCTCCATTTTTTAAAGCTGCTATAGGCCCTTTGGCTGCTGCTTCGGGAGAAATATGGCCAATACAAGCTCCACGTGTTCCACCAGAAAATCTGCCATCAGTTAGCAATGCAACTTTATCGCCAAGTCCCATTCCCATAATTTCACTTGTTGGGGCTAGCATCTCGGGCATACCTGGTCCACCTTTTGGTCCCTCGTATCTAATAACAACAACATCTCCAGCTTGAATTTCCATATTTCTAATTCCAGCTAAAGCTTCATCTTGTGATTCATATATTCTAGCTGGACCTTTATGCACCATCATTTTAGGATTAACAGCGGCAGTTTTTACAATAGAACCTTCTGGTGCTAAGTTACCAAAGAGAACTGCTAATCCACCTTTTGCTGAGTATGGGTTTTCTACACTTCTAATAACATCTTTATTTTTAATTGTTGCACTCTTTATGTTTTCTCCTAGTGTTTTCCCCGTTACAGTTAATCTATCAAGTTTTAAAATATTTGGAACTTTTGATAACTCATTTAATATTGCGGAAATTCCTCCAGCTTCGTCAACGTCTTCCATGTGAACAAATGGTGATGCTGGACTAACTTTACAGATATAAGGAACTTTCTCTGCAAGAACATTTAATTCCTTTAAATCAAAATCAATTCCAGCTTCAATAGCAATTGCTAGTGTGTGAAGTATTGTGTTTGTACTTCCGCCCATTGCCATATCAAGTGCATATGCATTCATAAAAGTATCACGAGATAATATATCGCTAGGTTTAATATCTTTCTCTACTAAAGTAACTATTTGTTTAGCAGCTTCAACAGCCAATTCTTTTCTTCTTGGATCTACTGCTAATATTGAACCATTACCAGGTAATGCCAATCCTAAAGCTTCCATTAAACAATTCATTGAGTTAGCAGTGAACATTCCAGAACAAGAACCACATGTTGGACAGCTAACTGTTTCTAGTTCAAGCAGCTCGTCATCGCTAATTTCACCCGTTTTATATTTCCCTACGCCTTCAAATACAGAAACTAAATCAGTTTTTTCACCAGCGGCAGTTATTCCTGCCTTCATTGGTCCACCAGAGACAAATATTGCTGGAATATCTATTCTGACAGCAGCCATTAACATTCCCGGTACAATTTTATCACAATTTGTAATACAAATAATTCCATCTAAACGATGTGCTTCTACAACAGTTTCAACACTATCTGCAATCAATTCTCTACTTGGAAGCGAATATCGCATTCCAATATGTCCCATTGCAATCCCGTCATCTACACCAATTGTATTAAATTCAAAAGGAATTCCACCTGCCTCTCGTATTGCATCTTTAACAAGTTTGCCGTACTCCTGAAGATGAACGTGGCCTGGAATTAAATCTATATAGGAATTAACTACACCAATAAATGGTTTATTAAAATCTTCATTTTCTTTAATAACTCCAGTTGCTCTTAACAAACTACGATGCGGAGCTTTTTCAAAACCTTTTTTAATTAAATCTGATCTCATAAATTCCTCAATATTCAAATATTATTTAACTTGCTAACAGGATAATCCTGATATCGTTTTTAAAATGTGTTATGGTATGAAATGAATCGGGATTAACTTATATATTTTAGCCTATGAGTAAAATACTCAGTAGGCTCAGAATAATAATTCCGAGCAGATTTGAAATAATAATTGGTTGGTTGCATATAAAATTATGCAAAGATACACCTTTAGATGTTCTTCTGGTTGGGATGATATTTATTTTAAATATTTGCATAATTTCTAATTTTGTATTGCGGAATATATGGTATGTTGATAGTTATGTCAAACAATATAAATATCTATTTGTAATTATGCTCAAATACGTAGGTAATATTTGTACATAATGTATATATATCCGTTCTAATTGTATGACTTTGTATCAATAATTTTAATCCTTGACAAAACATCTATTTATCTCTATTTTGGCATTCAAATTTTAATGTTCTTTTACATAATATTTAGTTTTATCAAGAAAGGTTGAGGGAAAGGCCCTATGACACCTTAGCAACCTGAATATTTATTCAAGGTGCTAATTCCAACCCAATTTATTTGGGAGAGATAAGTAATATAGTTTTATTTAAACCTCTATAGGAATTTCTTCTTTAGAGGTTTTTTCATTTTAAACAACAGGAGAGTATCATGTCTAACAAATATAGATTCGAAACACTACAATTACATGCTGGTCAGGAACCAGATCCAACAACTAATTCTCGTGCAGTTCCAATTTATCAAACATCTTCATACACGTTTGATGACTCACAACACGCAGCAAATTTATTTGATTTAAAAGAATTTGGGAATATATACACTCGAATAATGAATCCAACAACTGATGTGTTTGAGAAGCGAATTGCTGCCCTTGAAGGTGGAGTTGCTGCACTTGCAACTTCTTCTGGAATGGCTGCACAACTATTAGCAATTACAACAATAGCAGAAGCTGGTGACAATATTGTATCCACTAATTTACTTTATGGTGGTACGTTTAATCAATTCAAAGTTGCTTTGCCACGTTTTGGAATAGAGGTGAAATTTGTTGATGGTGATGAACCTCAGAAATTTGAAGAATTAATTGATGCTAAAACAAAAGCATTATATATTGAGACAATTGGAAACCCAAAATTAAACATTCCTAAAATAGATGCAATTGCTGAAATTGCACATAAAAATAGAATTCCTTTAATTGTTGATAATACATTTGGTGCTGGTGGTTTTTTAGCTCGTCCAATTGAGCACGGAGCAGATATTGTTACAGCCTCAGCTACTAAATGGATTGGTGGACACGGAACTTCAATCGGCGGAGTTATTGTGGATTCTGGTAATTTCGATTGGGGAAGCGGTAAATATCCGACATTTACAGAACCTTCACCAGGTTACCACGGATTAGTCTTTAATGATGTTTTTGGAAAAGGTTCCGATTTCGGTAATATAGCTTTTATTATTCGTGCTAGAGTTGAAGGATTACGTGATTTAGGTCCAGCAATTAGTCCGTTTAATGCGTTTTTACTTCTTCAAGGAATAGAAACTCTCTCGCTTAGAGTTGAACGTCACGGAGAAAATGCTCTTAAACTTGCAAAACACCTTGAAACACAGCCTCAAGTTGATTGGGTTTGGTATCCTGGATTGGAAAGCCATCCTTCACACGAAAATGCAAAAAAATATTTAAATAATGGACTATTTGGTTCGATGATTGCTTTTGGAATTAAAGGCGGTGTTGACTCTGGTACAAAGTTTGTAAATAATGTTGAACTAGCTTCTCTTGTCGCTAATGTTGGCGATGCAAAAACTTTAGTTATTCATCCAGCTTCAACTACGCATCAACAGCTTTCTGCAGAAGAACAAATAGGTTCAGGAGTCCTTCCAGAAATGATTCGTGTTTCAGTTGGAATTGAAAATATAAACGATATAATTGAAGATTTTGATAAAGCTATAGAAAAAGCTCAGGAATAGTGTTGAATCTTGTCATTTCTAACCCGCTCTTTGGTGAGAAATCTTTCATAATTTAAAAGATTTCTCACATTCGTTCGAAATGACATTTTGTGAGAAGCATTCAAGAATTACGGTACTAATTTGAATACTAATTAAAACAATATTATGAACTCAAAAACACACATAGTAAGTCTTTTTAATTTTAACGATCCGCTAATATTTGAAGCTGGAGATGAATTATCTCCAGTTCAAGTTGCTTATCAAACTTATGGAACTTTAAACAGCGATGGGACAAATGCTATTCTGGTAAATCATGCACTCACCGGAAATGCCCACGCTGCTGGAACAATAGATGAAATTGAAACGGATATTAATAGCAATCCAGATTTATTAAAAAAATATTCCGAGCTTCAAAAAGGAAAAGAGGGTTGGTGGGATGCTTTAATTGGTGAAGGAAAACTTTTTGACACAAATAAATATTTTATTATTTCATCAAACATACTTGGAAGC
>JAQICK010000421.1 GCA_027858595.1 Melioribacteraceae bacterium | reverse complement strand
TTAAAACCAGCCGTAAAAAACCAGCTCGCGAAGGTTGTTAAAACTGTAAATAATTTATAAATATTCAGCCGCGAATGCACGAATGATTTCATTTATTCGCGAATTCGCGGTTACCTTTTACTACTCATAACGTGTCCACATTCTAATCATTATAACAATTTTATCTTTATCCAAAATTTGATAAACAATTCTGTGTTGAATATTAATTCTGCGAGAGTAAGTTCCAGATAAATCACTCAATAGTTTTTCAACTGGAGGAGGTGTTTGGAGTGGATTTTCTTTTATAATTTCAAACTTGCAACTTAAAGGTCTTCGCAGTCGTCAAGTCCAAGAAAATCTAATAATTTGTCGTGTGCTTCTGAGGAGACTTTCCATTCGTATTTTTTATAGACTTGAATTGTCTGAGAGATTGATTTATAATACTTTTGGCAGCTATCACAGCTATCGAGGTGACTTTTTATAGAAGTGCATGTTGGCGAATCAAGATCTTCACCAAGAGTATCACAAATATGATTCATAACTTCTTTGCATGTCGTTTTGTGATTATGTTCCATAAGTAAAAGTATTATTTAATTCATTTCGTAAAAAAGCTCTTGCTCGGTGCAAGCGTGATTTAACTGCCGGAACTGAGAGACCAATTGCTTCACCAGTTTCTTCAGTTGAAAAACCTTGAATATCGCGCAACATAAAAACTACTCTATAATCTGGAGCAAGTTTTTTTACTGCTTCATCAAGAATACTTCCAAGCTCGCTATTTTCAGCAAGTTTATCTGGAGTAATATCCCAATCAGTAATATTTTTTTCATCAATAAGAGCATCTTCATCATCTAATGAAGTATAAGCATGTTTCTTATTACTTCTAGCCATCATCAAACAATGATTTGAAACAACTGTGTATAGCCAAGTAGAAAGTTTCGATTTTCCGCTAAACTGTTTAATCGATTTCACCATGCTCAAAAATGTTTCTTGCATAGTGTGTTCAGCTTTCTCTTTATCGCGACAGATTTTATATGCAAAGTTGTAAACTGTTTGTTCGTACATTTTTACTAACTTCGAAAGAGCGGCTCTGTCACCTTCTTGAGCTTTTGCAATTATTTCGTTTTCGTTCATTCGTTTGATGTAGATTTATTTGAAAAGATTCAATACTTGATTCTCTAAAATAGAGTCTCTGTCATTTCGAATTCTTTTTTTTGTTAGAAATCTTTTAATTTTTGAGAGATTTCTCACATCCGTTCGAAATGACAAAACGGAAAATACTTATTTTGCAGAAACTCTAAAATGAAGAGTTTCAAATTATTTAATAATCAGAACTGTTAAATTACAATTATTGGATTACTTTTGCTCATCCAATTTTAACTTAAGCAATTCATTTACTGCTTTTGGATTTGCTTTCCCTTGTGATGCTTTCATTACTTGACCAACAAAAAAGCCTATTACAGATTCTTTTCCGCTCAAGTATTGTTGAACTTGTGCTTGGTTGTTTGCAATTATTTCGTCAATTATTTTTTCAAGTTGAGATGTATCAGTAATTTGAACTAAGTTTTTCTCTTTAACAATTATTGCTGGGTCTTCATTAGTTTTCAACATTTCTGGAAAAACATCTTTTGCAATTTTACCACTAATTGTGTTGTTGTTAATTAGTTCAATAAGCTTCCCAATGTTTTCTGCAGAGATAGGGAAGTCTGCAATTTCAATTTTATCTTCTTTTACAATTTTGAGAACATCGCCCATTACCCAGTTACTTGCCGATTTATAATCTTTTGTAACTGAAATTACTTTTTCGTAATAATCAGCTAATGGACGAATACTTGTTAAAACTTCCGCATCATATTCTGGAAGATTAAAATCATTTACAAATCTGTTTTTCCGTGCTTCTGGAAGTTCGGGTAAATTCTTTGCAATTTCATTTTTCCACTCTTCACTAACTACAACTGGCATTAAATCTGGTTCAGGAAAATATCTATAATCGTGTGATTCCTCTTTGCTACGCATAGGAAAAACGTCTTCCAAATCTGCATCCCAAAGTAGAGTTTGCTGAATTATTTTTTCACCATCTTCAACGATTTCAATCTGTCTTGCAATTTCAACATTAATTGCTTTCTCAACATTTTTGAAAGAGTTCATGTTTTTAACTTCAGCTTTGGTACCCAATTCGGTTTCACCGTGTAATCTAATAGAAACATTAGCATCACATCTTAGTGAACCTTCTTCCATATTGCCATTACAAATATCAAGATAAGTTAAAATCTGTTTTAATTTTGTTAGATATAGATACGCCTCCTCAGCTGAATGCATAACCGGTTCGCTTACAATTTCAATAAGCGGAACTCCAGTTCTGTTAAGGTCAACAAGTGTTTCTGCACCTTTGTCGTGGATTGATTTACCTGCATCTTCTTCCATGTGAATTCGTGTAATATCAAGTCTGTGTTCAACTCCTTCGGATGTGGTTACATCCAAATATCCATTTTCGCAAATTGGTTCATCAAACTGACTTGTTTGCCAGCCTTTTGGTGAATCGGGGTAGAAATAATTTTTACGTGCAAAAGTTGAACGCTCTCTTATTTTGTGGTTAGTCGCAAGCCCCATTAATACTGCGTATTCGACAGCTTTTTTATTTAATACTGGTAACACTCCTGGATGCCCTAAACATATTGGACAAACATTTGAGTTGGGTTTGCTTCCAAATTTTGTGGAACATCCACAAAAAATTTTTGATTCTGTTGAAAGTTGTGCGTGTACTTCCAGACCAATAACTACTTCATATTTTGAGTTCATATCTCTATAAAATTACTTCTTAAAATTAGGAAACGAAATATAGCGATATTTGAAAAAAGAAATTTTGAGGGAGTTTACAAACAGTGGAATTACGAGCTACAAAACCTTACAATTTATGTTTTGAAAAAATGAATTTATTTTATGACTAATTCAGTAATAGCGATGGTGAAGATTGGAAATAATGTTCTATATAATAGGATTAAATTAGTAAAGTGGACACATTTCTGTTTATCTAGGACACAAACCCCTTGTTATATTTGTGTAAAATAATTAAGTTGTAATATCATTTTGGAGCGAGAGCACAAATTGAGCTTTTCTTCTCCTCCAACTTAACTAAAATTATATTTTAGAGATAACCCTCGGAGGTAGTATGAAATTTAATACCACACTTCTTATGTTACTCCTTTTCTCAATTCAGCTCTATTGCCAAGATTATTTGAATGTCAAGTACGATGATGCTTCGTACAAATATTCATTGTTAGATGACCTTTTAGGAATTACATTTAACGCTGAAGGCGCAGAGATGGCAATCTTTAATTCAGATGAATCGTTTACTACTGTAAGTATAAGTGCAGTAGTTGAAATGACATTTAATGACAGCATCTTAGGCGGAGGAAGCCCACTTCCGGTAGAGCTTGTCAGTTTTACAGCAGAGTTGAGCGAAGAAGGCGTGAGTCTATTTTGGACAACTGCCACAGAGGTGAACAATTATGGTTTTGAAATTGAACGTGCTTCGACTCCGCTCAGCAACCAGAGTGAATCCAAGAAGTGGGAATCAATTGGATTTGTTGATGGGCACGGTAATAGTAACTCGCCAAAAGAATACTCATTAATAGACTCAGATATATCGGTAGCTGAGCGGAGTCGAAGCTATCGTCTAAAACAAATTGATACAGATGGTAACTATGAGTATAGTGAAACAATAATAGTAGAACTATGTGTTCCAACCAAATATGATATACAGCAAAATCATCCAAATCCATTTAATCCTAGTACAGTAATAAATTATTCTATACCCAAAT
>JAQICK010000284.1 GCA_027858595.1 Melioribacteraceae bacterium | reverse complement strand
TTTTTGTTAACGGAAGCTATGAGGTAGATTGGATAAATATTAGAGATATTTTTGAGGCTAAGGCAGGTCGTTTAGAAAATGATATAAATAATATTAAAGGAGTGCTACTTAAAAACATTCCACTAACTGTTGGAGTTATTGTTGGAGCTTATTTTGGATTAAAAAAGTCATAATTTAAAAATATATTTCTATAAATGAGGTTTTATTCTAGAAGAAAAGTATATTTGTAAAACAAAATTTTAATATAAATTAAAGGAAACAAAATGAAATACACTAAATTGTTAGTTCTAGCTTTAATTATGATATCCGCTGTTGCTTGTCAAAATACAGATGAGAAAAACACTAAAAGCAGTGAAACATTTGCTGGGCACAAAGCTACTGTAGTTGAAGTACTAAATGGAAAAACATATACATACTTACGTTTATCTGAAAATGATAATGAGTATTGGGCGGCAATATCTCTACGTGACACCAAGGTTGACGAAGTACTTTTTTTCATTGACGGATTAGAAATGGAAAATTTTGAAAGTAAGGAATTGGGTAGAACGTTTGATAAAATTGTTTTTGTATCCAAGGTAAGTGATAGCCCTATTTCAAAAGGCAAAAATATGACCTCTGCAGAAGTAAAAGGAACGAAACCTGTTGTAACTAAAGCAGATTTAAAAATTAAAGTTCCTAAAGGTGGAATTACAATTGCAGAACTTTATTCTAATCGTGATTCATACAGTGGAAAATCAGTTGTAATTAAAGGGAAAATAACTAAAGTAAACAATGAAATTATGGGTAGAAACTGGGCACATATTCAAGATGGAACAAGTGATAATGATAACTTTGATTTGACTCTTACTTCACATGAAACTTTTAAAGTTGGTGATATTGTAACTTTTAAAGGTACAATTGCAATTTCAAAAGATTTTGGTGCTGGATACTTTTATGAAGTGATAATGGAATCGGCAACAATTGTTGATTCACAAGCAATTTGATTATAAAAAGAATTAAAACAGTACTGTAAATTATAGATTGATACAAGGGTTGTTTTCCAAATTGGAATCAACCCTTTTTTATTTTTTTCAACTCATTAGAATAATAGTTGGCTCTTTCTATAACTTCTACAAATAAAGTATCTGTCATTTCGAACTCGTTTTTTGGGTGAGAAATCTTTTTACTTGTGAGAGATTTCTCACATTCGTTCGAAATGACAAAATGAAAATTTTATTTAGCAGAAACTCTACTTTTTATCCGCACTTAATAATTTGCTAAAGATGAACAAAAAAAAATGGTAACATCAAAAATTTTAAAACTCTTCTTCATCCGAAAATAGATTAATATTTTTAATACCTGCAACTTTTTGTAGCTGGTCAACCAAATTAAAATTCTGATTCTCTTTCCTAAATTTAACATAATAGGAAATTACCATGTTTTGATTATCCAAAGTCTTAATATTAAGTAGTTTCATCTTTTTTGTAGAATTAGCTATGATTTTTTGATACTCTAAAGATGCTTCCTTGCTGCCATTTTCTAATTGAAATTCCAATAATGTGTTCCTTTTATTTCCGTTATCAGAATCCATTTTTGAAATTATGTAGGATATTAAACCAATAAAAATAGTTCCAACTATTGCCAAAGAATGTAATCCAACACCGGCAGCCATCCCTATTGTTAGAGCAAAGAAAATATACACAATATCATGCGTTTCTTTCACAGCAGTTCTAAAACGAATTATAGACATTGCGCCTACTAATCCAAAAGCTCTTGCTAAATTATTTCCAATAATCATAATTACAACTGCTGTAATAAGAGATAACAGAATAAGTGCATTTGCAAATGAATTTAAATATCCAGGTCCGTTATAAGTCGTTTTATAAAAGTACGAAATAAACACCGAGCAAATCAAAGCAACAGATATGTTTCCAACAATTTCACTTGTTGTTAATGTGTATTGAAAAATTGCTGAAAAATCGTCAAACATAGTTCTTCCTGTGTAATTATTCAGAGTTCGAAGTTAAATTTATTATTTCTTCAACACTCGTTATATATTTTGAAAATGAATCTCTTTTTAAATTAAATTTTTGCAAAATTTTCTGTAACCAATCCGGAAATCCCTTGGAAAATTTTAT
>JAQICK010000159.1 GCA_027858595.1 Melioribacteraceae bacterium | reverse complement strand
AAAAAATCTTTTTGATATTCATCATATTTCCATCTCAATTTTCAAATTATTTTAATAATGCAATCTTCTTTGTAAACGTATTATTCCCAGACTTCATTCTTATAAAATAGACACTTGAGTTTACTTGAATTCCTCTATTATTTTTCCCATCCCAAATAATTGAATATTCTCCAGCCAGCTTTTCTTCATTCATTAGGGAAACCACTTTTTGTCCGAGAATATTATATATCTCAATTGTTACTCTGGAAAAAGTCCCTATTTGAAATTTGATAATTGTTTGTCCATTAAATGGATTGGGATAATTTTGAAAGAGAGTTGAAGTAATATGTAAATTATTTATTTCATCTTCAAGGGATGTTTCTAAATCGTATAATTTTTGAATCTCATGCAATGGAATGGCGTAATCAAACAGTCTTAAATCATCCAACTTTCCACTAAAATTATTTTGATTATTATTTGGCAAAGCCTGTGCAAGCATAAGGTCATACGGTGAACTCGCAATACTTCCACTCCAATAGTTAAATGCATCAAGTTTTCCGTTAATATAGAGTTCCAAATCTGAACCAGAATAAAGCGCAGTGATATTGTACCATTTCCCAATTGTTACTTCGGTTTCAGAATCGAGGTCAACAATTCCATCATCAGTTTTAATTGTCCATCTAACTCTATTATTTGAAATTGAAACCTTCCATCTGTTTTCCCAATTGCCATGTGATACTGGGTATTGTTCCCTTTCGTAAAGATTATTAATGTACATCCAAAAATTTAAGGTTATTGAATTTGAGAAATTTAATAATGTAGAGTTAGTAACTCTAATATTGTTAGTTGTTCCATCAAACTTATAGGCACTTTTAGTTGTGCCAAATCTATCAGTGGATAGAACTGCACCATTTACTGCAACAGCATTATTATTCCCGCTTTCATCTAGTCCATTACCATTAAAAGGTAGAAATAATATTAAATTCCCTTCTTGAATAATGGATAAATCTCTTATAGCAACCACGATGCTATCGCTATAACTGGCTCCATCAGGATCGCTTACTGTACATTTAATAGAATAATTCCCCTCTTCTCCAGGGGCAGTCCAAATAATTTTGGAACCGCTTCCATCAATGGTTCCAACTGAACTTTGCCATTTATATGATATTGGATCACCTTCCTCATCAATTGCCAAACATTCAATTTCTGATGTCATATTCAAATCTATTTTTCTTGGGTTGGTATCCAGTTTATTTATAATGGGAGCAGAATTAAATTTTACTACAACATGTATTTCAATTTGTTCAAATACTGACTCACCATTACCATCATCTACCTCGACATCAATAATATATTTCCCAGTATCTGAAGGAGCAACCCAGATTACATTTGCTCCACTTCCAATAAATGTCCCAGTATTTGCATTCCATTTATATTGCAGGTTATCACCATCATTGTCAACAGCCGTGCAATAAATAGCTGTGGAATCATTAATTAGAATTTCATTTTGTTCTGCTACCAGACTTTTAATTCTTGGAGGGTAATTTGAAACTGTGTTGCTAGAATTATAATCAACAATAATATTGCTTACTAGAAATTTATTTCTACCATAGCTTTTTGTTCCACCTGAAGGAGTTAAAACAACAATGTAAGATCTGAGTGCTGGGATATTTATTTGGGTAAGTCCAGAAACACCAGACTTTAAATAGCTATTACTTGTAGATTCATAAATGTCACTGCTGGCAAAACCAACATCAAATGATATTGTCTGCTCAACATCGTAGGGATTATAAATTAAATACGTTGGATATGCATCATCTCGGAAGAAATCAGTTTTTAACAAATCTAATTTTAATATTCCTTTAACATCTGTAGTATCAATTACGCTACCAAATATTCCGACATGAGAAGAACCATAAAGTGCTAGGTTTGTTTCACCCCATCCCCCACTGATAGCATCGCCAGTTGCATAAGGAGATGCCCCATAATTTGATTGTCTAATGGCTTCATGGCCTATGTATGAGTTTGTATCATATACTTGCGACCATTCTTCGCTGTCCTGTTTGTGGTCGGGCAGATAATTTGAATAAAATAATCTAGAAGCATTTGCAGCATTAAGCATCCATTTACCTAGGGCATCTGCAAATCTATCGTCATATCGCAATATAGGAAGTAGCGCACCAGCTTGTTCAAATGTGTTCATTAAAAATGCGTAATCGTTTGAACCGTTTACTTCACCAATTACTCCCGATATATCAAGTCCACCCCATGTACCAACTATTGATCCCCAATCGCGTAGTGGCCCAACCTCAAAACACCAATTAAGCATTTTTTCAATGTTATATTCAGTCCCGAGTTCTGCATTCATCTTTACAGCGGCGTATACACCAAAAGATAGTTGCAATTCGTAGGATGGATTTGTAGGATAGCTATTTAGAAACTCTATTGCCCATTCAGCTCCAATTCTATATTTCTCTTCGCTAGTTTCTTTGTAAGCATTATACAAAAGCCAAGCAATAGCACCCGCTGATTCTGGTTCTTTTACTCCAAAATTGTATGGGGTCATTGTTGTCAAATTCCAACCTCTGTAATTCATGTTTGGCTTTGTCCATGGGGTTGAACTCCCTCCCATTTTTTCTACAGATTTTAACCATTGATCAGCAACACTTCTTAACTGCAAATTAAAATCTTGAGTATTGGTATATAAATCATAAAGCTGATAGAAAAATACATTAGGCATTGTTTCGTACCACCAGTCGTCATAAGTATCATCAACTGGATGATTTTTATACACGTTTTGTTCTGGTCTATTGTTAAAGTATTCGCGGCACATTTTAACCCAATCATAACCGTTCTGATTGCTTTTATCAATTCCAACCAAACTTGCACCAATTACAGCTGGCAAAACATTGATAGCCTCTCCAGATGTTGGGGATGTTGTTCCAACCACTGTATGCAAACCAAAACTGATATCACTTGGATAATTAACAGTGTTATTATTTAGCAATATTAATGGAAGGTATTCGCCAGTTGCATCTATGTTAAAAACTAGAGAATCATAACCCTTTGTTACGTCTTCCCAATCCCTCATTAAATATGGAGATGGGGAATCTGGCATCTTGTCAATTCGGTTGATGATAATTTGCTGAGCAATTAATCCAGTAGAAAGCATTATGAATAGAAGAATAAACTCAAGTCTAATTTTTCTATTTTTACTATTCATTTGGGACTCATATTCATTTTGACTATTTAACTTTTAATTCTATTAATATTCATTCACCCCATCTTAATTAACAAGTATAATATTGTGGAGTTTGTTTTATAAGCAATATGTTATTTCAAGTAACTATTTAGTGAAAATATTTTAATGTCACTTTCTAGTAAATTGGCGATATTACCTTTTATTATTTCTACAGCAATTTCTTTGTCCGGCATAATTATAAAACCTCTTTTTGAGAACTCAACTCCAATTGCATAAAGATCAACAAAAAAAGAAGGTTTACTAGTTGATAGAACAATAAATTTTTTCTTGTTGCTTTCTTTAATCTTTAATGATATTTCTGCTTCTGCAAGTTTGTAATATTTCCATGGAAGCCTTTTATAATAATTATAATTAATCTTCTCACCAGAAGCATCATAAAGTTCTGCGAATAAAATAGTTCTGGCTTGAATATATTGGAAAGATGAACGCAAATCTATTTCAAATTTACTATTTTCTTTAAGACTTACTTTTTTAGAAAATTGATTTTCTATGTCTCCTGTAGATGCATCAATGATAAAAACTTTACAACTTCCTTCAAAGTTTTCTTTACTCTGATTTTGAACACTTAATTCAACTTCATCTTTTTCATTATTAAAATATATAATCTGTTGCGAAAAAATATTTTTAACAAAATGATACGACATCTTGGGGACTGAGTCAGAATCTATAAGTGACCAACTTGTAACAGGCCACACATCATTTAATTGCCATATTATACTTCCGTTTGTTCTATTATTTGTTCTCCAATGTTCTAGGCAAGTCTTTAATGCAAACCCTTGATTGAGTTGAGCTAAATAGATAAAATCTTCCCAATTAGTATTGATAGGTAAATGAGCTGACATAAATTTAAATAATCTTTCTGGACCTTCAACTTGTTTATTGTGAAATTCAAAAATGGGGTCTTGTGCTTTTCTATTTTCCTCTGGAATACATTTATTAAAAGTATCAATATTTGCTGGTCCTTGAAACCCAAATTCAGTAACAAATAAACTGTCATCATTTACTACTTCAGTATAGTCTTTCCAGAAACTCCAAATATCCCATTGATGAGTATTTCCACTTTTTGTAGAGTTAGGATCTTCATCATCACCAAAAGGTGATGATTGCCAGTAATTAGCTTTTGTGTCAATAGCTTTAAGTATATCTGGAATAATAGAATTATATATTTTATACCCTGGCAATTCATTAGCTTGTAAATTTTTACCTTGATACCAGCCCCATTCATTCTCGTTATTTCCGCACCAAATAGCAATTGATGGATGATGTTGCAATCTGTATATATTTTGAGATACTTCTTCTTTAATATTCTCAACGATTTCTTCATGTTCAGGGTAAGCACCACAAGCAAACATAAAATCTTGCCAGACTAATAATCCAAGTTTATCACAATTTTCATAAAATATATCGTTTTCATAAATTCCTCCACCCCAAACTCTAATCATATTCATATTAGCTTCTTTGGCTTTGGTTAATAAATCCCAATATTTTTCATCTGATACTCTTGGTAAAAATGAATCCCCTGGAATCCAATTTGCACCTTTACAGAATACTTCCTTCCCATTTACTTTGAACAAAAAATCTGGTTCATTATTCTTCTCGTTTAGCAATTCAATTATTCTAATTCCGACAGTTTTAATTTGTTCATTATAAATTTCATCTTTATTATTAGAGAGCTTTAGTGTTAGTATATATAATTCTTGCTCACCTTCTCCGTTTGGATACCACAGTTTAGGATTAGGTACAACTAATCGAATTGAATTTTCTTTATCCCTTATTAATATTTTTTTTTCTAATGCTTGAGCTTCATTACTAAGTTTAACCTTTACTACCAATTCATCTTTGAAACTTCCTTCAACATTAAATTTGATTTCAACTTCTGCTTCACTCTCATTAATCGATATTGTATTAAATAGAATATTTTCAATTTCTGCTTTTGGTTTTTTTACTAAAAAAACATCCTTCCAAATTCCAGAGGTTGTGTATACGGGACCCCAATCCCAGCCAAATGAGTATTGTGCCTTTCTTATATAGACTCTGCTGGATTTTAATGCAACGGGAAGTTTAGAATATTTTTTTTCTTCATCTTCGCTAAACTTATTCGGAGATTTCAACAAAACTTTTAACGTGTTTTTTCCATTATCCAAATACTCAGAAATATCAAATTTATATTGAACAAACATGTTATTAGTTTTTCCAATAATCATAT
>JAQICK010000044.1 GCA_027858595.1 Melioribacteraceae bacterium | reverse complement strand
CTTACACGGAATCTCATGAGGTGTTCGAGATGCTGAAATAAATTCAGCATGACAGTGCTTTTTAGTTAACCAGAGCCTTTTTAAAAATCAAGAATGCTGACATTATTAGAACTCAGCCTTTTTAAGTAAATTCAAAATG
Source organism: Melioribacteraceae bacterium (assembly GCA_027858595.1). Classification (GTDB taxonomy): domain Bacteria; phylum Bacteroidota; class Ignavibacteria; order Ignavibacteriales; family Melioribacteraceae; genus 1-14-2-50-31-20. The sequence goes on along the minus strand of JAQICK010000044.1, from coordinate 3,194 downwards.
AGAATTTACATTCTCTGCTAACAAAATTTTACACATGTTTCATATAGAAAACTTAACGGATATTAATCTTAATTTGGGTATTGGATTTCTAGCCATTTTTTATGTGATTTACTAATCATTCATTCCACGATAAAAATAAAACACCTCAACAACTAAAATTATATTTCCGCAAACCACAATATTTACCTTTCCAAAATCTTGAATAACAGATTTAATTAAATTAACTTTTAACACACAATAATTTAAAGTAAAACTTGAGGAAGTTATGCACGAGCAATTAATTGAATGCGTTCCAAATTTTTCCGATGGAAGAAATCCAGAAATTATAAAACAAATTACCGATGAAATTGAAAAAGTTGATGGGATAAAATTGCTTGATGTTGATCCTGGTTACGACATGAATAGGACTGTTGTAACATTTATTGGATCTCCCAAAAGCGTAAAAGAAGCTGCCTTTCAATCAATTAAAAAAGCATCCGAATTAATTGATATGTCAAAACATCAAGGCTCGCATCCTCGAATGGGAGCAACGGATGTTTGTCCATTTGTACCAGTAAGCGGTATTACAATTGAAGAAACAATTGCACTTTCGAAAGAGGTAGCAGAGCGTGTTGGAAATGAATTGGGTATTCCCATTTACTTATATGAAAAATCGGCACAGAAACCCGAAAGAGAAAACCTTGCTGTAGTACGAGCAGGTGAATATGAGGCTCTTGAGGAGAAATTCAAAAAACCAGAATGGGAACCAGATTTTGGCCCATTTAAATTTAATGCTAGTAGCGGTGCTACTGTTATTGGTGTTCGTGAATTTTTAATAGCCTATAATATTAACTTAAATACGCGCGAAATTTTACATGCTACAGATATTGCATTTGAACTGCGTGAAAAAGGGCGTTCTGCACGAAGAGGTAACACTACTCCTTTTTATTATATGGCGGAAGAAATTTTAAAATATAACGAAAATTATTTCCCATGTGGAAATTGTGATTTTAATGGTAAAACTCTTGAAGAAACTACGGATCATTGCAAAACGGAACATGATTATTCACTAACAGATTTGCTTTCATTAAATGGAATTACAAAAAACAATATTATTGGTCAATCGGTTAAAAAGCCTGGACTTTTCACAAACTGCAAAGCAATTGGGTGGATGGTTCCGAATTATGATCGAGCTCAAATTTCTATTAATCTTACTGATTACAATGTTACATCAATGCATCACGTTATTGCTGCAACTCGTAAACTAGCTACAGAGCGTGGACTTATTGTTACTGGTTCAGAAATTGTAGGCATGGTTCCTTATCCAGCATTGCTTGAAGTAGGGAAATATTATTTGGCGAAGCAAGGACGTTCTGCTGGAATTCCGATACGCGATATTTTACAAACCGCAGTGCAGTCGCTTGGGTTAAGCGATGTTGCAAGTTTTAATATTGAGGAACGTGTGCTTGGCTTACCATCTAATTTGGATGATGCACTAGTTGAAATGAGGTTAACTGATTTTATAGATGAAGTGTCGCGCGAATCACCTGCACCTGGTGGAGGCTCTATAGCTGCACTTGCTGGTGCGTTGGGTGCTTCACTTTCATCAATGGTCAGTAATTTAACTGCAAACAGAAGAGGAACCGAAAGTATTGATGGATTATTAAATACTTCCGCAGAGAAGGCACAAACTATAAAAAACAATTTAGTAAAAGCAATTGATGATGACACAAACGCTTTCAATTCTTACATGGATGCCCGTCGCTTGCCACAAAAAACAGATGAAGAAAAAATGATTCGATTTGAAGCAATGCAAAATGGATTAAAAGACGCTGTTGCGGTTCCATTCCACACCGCTGTTGAAAGTGAGAAGGCAATTGAGATTGCAAAAATGGTAGCAGAGCTTGGGAATCCGAATTCAATTACAGATGTTGGTGTTGGTGCACAGATTGCTTATGCTGGTGTTATTGGTGGAATTTATAACGTGTTAATTAATCTTAAAGAGATTAAAGACGAAGAGTTTAACTTAAAAATGAAATCGGATTGTGCCTCAATTAAACTAAAAGCAGAAAGAATGCTTAGAGAAGTATCTGAAATTGTTGAAGGGAAATTGTAGTAAAATTTCTTAAGTGAGTTTTTCTTTTTGAATTTTATTTGTGGTGTAAATAACATTATTGTTTTTACACCACATTTTTTTATCATTCTTTTTCGTAAACTCTGACGTACTCAACTTCCATTTGAACTGGATAAACAGTGTTGTCTACCCCTTGAACTCCTCCCCAGTCACCACCGATAGCAAGATTAAGAATTATGTGAAATCTTTGATCAAAGGGCCATTCTTTATATGAATTATTCTCATTCTCAAAAGTGAAATATTTTTCACCGTCTATAAAGAAATCTATTTTATCTTCGTACCAATCAATAGCGTATACATGGAAGTCATAAATTGCTGTTGGAATTGTCAACTTGTTACTTTTTTGTGTCCCAATTTTATGGTAGTATGATTCAGTATGAATTGATCCATGGATTACATTTGGTTCATATCCGACATGTTCCATTATGTCAATTTCACCACTACTTGGCCATCCGCCATAAACCCAATCAGTCGGTAACATCCAAATTGCAGGCCATGTACCACGCCCTCCAGGAAGTTTAGCTTTCACAGCTATTCTGCCATACTTCCAATCTCCTTTGTCACGTGTTACGGCTCGAGCGGAAGTATATTCAACATCGTAACCAGGATAATAGTGAGCTTCTATTACCATTTTACCATCTTTAACTCTTACATTAATTGAGTCATCTGTATAATATTGTAGTTCATTATTTCCAAATCCGTGACCACCAATATCGTAACCCCATTTTAGTGAATCTGGCTTTCCATCAATATCAAATTCATCATTCCAGACCAACTTGTAACCTTCAACTTTAAGTGAATCAGGTTCAGTCTCAATTAAAGGAGTATTAATACTATCATCACTACTGCATCCGAACATTATACTTGAGACCAAAAATCCAAGCATCATTAAATTTTTAATTTTCATTTTTTACCAAAAGATTGTGTAAAGAACGACTAACATAATTAATATTGCATAAGCACTAATATTAAATACTGAGTCTGTTATAAATAATTTTGACGTAAGCTGAATTCCTTTTGGATCATCAACCTCAACAGAAGTTGTCATACTTACTCCAGCTATTATAGCCAGCGTAATTAG
>JAQICK010000057.1 GCA_027858595.1 Melioribacteraceae bacterium | reverse complement strand
TCCTAAAACAATTTTTGCAATTAGTCCTGGAGTTAAATTTGCATATGTTTTTGGAGTTGAGGATAGTTATTCTTATGGTTTCGAAATAGCTATTTCATATTTAGATTCTAAAAAAACATTTAATTATGGTGGGGTTTTAGCTGTTGATTTTAATAAGAGTTATCAAAAGGTTCATTTGGGTTTGGAAATTCTTTACCCAATAATTGCATTAGAATTTGGTCCAACATTTCTAATTGACAAGGTAAATGACAAATCACACTTAGGATACACAATTTCACCCTTTTTAACTGGTATTATTTTCATTCCTGCATTTAGCTATTCAAACTTTAAGGAGTTTAAATCTATTTATGAATTGGGTGTTATTTTTAAATATCCATTTTATATAAAGAACAACAACGGTATTTGGAGCCATATTTATAATGAGTAACAAATAATAGAATGTTATTTTCCCTGAAATCTTACCGCAATATAATTGTTAATCTCAGTTAGGGTTGTAATCTCTTGTGACGAATTTCCACTGCGAATATAGAACTTTTCTATTTTGCTTCCATTCTTATCCGATGTTTTTAAGAACAGTGGATATTCTTCTTTGGCAATTTTAATTATACAAACGTCTTTTCATCGATTCTTAAAAAACTGATTACAAATTTTCTGGCAGCATACCTAACTGGAAAAGTCGTGTTAATTAAATTACGCAGGTGAAGTTCAAATCTTTCCGTTTCTCCTTCATTAACCGTTTTAAAGGTTTAATAATCTTGTAAAAAAGGGAAACTTTTTGGGCAGATGAGATTCTTCACATTTTACTTGGGATTGAAAAACAACTGATTTGGCCTGAGTTCTAATTAAGTAAAAGACGTTTACTCCATTTCACAACTGCAACAGCACTGCAACACCCGTTGCAAATGTGCAACAAAACCAAAATCCGCTTATGTTAAAAAGTTTGATTACGTACAAATAATGAGCTTTTAGAATAAAGTGTTGTTGGCCTATTTGTTGCATACAGTGCAACATGATAGAAACAATAATTATACCTGTGTTTGAAGAAAGAATTTCACCTCGCTTAGATTACGCACAACATTTCAATTTGCTGAGTCATGAAAATGGAAAGATTCAGAAGAAGGAATCTATTAAAATTATTACTAATAACAGACTTGAAAGAATAAATAGATTAATCCGCATGAAACCAGATTTAATAATTTGTAACGGCTTAACAGAACGATGTTATGTAGAACTAACAAAATCAAAGATAAGAGTAATTCCTTGGATTCAAGGAGAAGTTGATGAAACACTTCAAAATTATTTTGCTGGCTATATAAAAGAAGGCGGAAAGCATACGTTTGGAAACAAAATTACTTAATAGATAGGAAATAGTTATGTCACAAAATCGGAGAGACTTTCTCAAAACATTTGCAGCTATCGGAACTACGGCTGCAACTCTTACGGCAGTTTCGCCTAAGGTTGCAAAAGCAAGCTCGCGTGGTGAATTATCTGTGGATAGAAATGGTGTTTTAGTTGATACAACAACATGTATTGGTTGTGGAAAATGTGAATGGGCTTGTAAAACTGCACACCACATTGAACCTGGTAATATAGAGGATTATTCCACTAAACTAACTGATGGTTCACAAAGAAGACCATCCGAAGACGCTTTAACAGTTGTAAACCAGATTGATAAATCTGTAATGAACAGCGACAAAGTAAAACTACAATGTATGCACTGCGATCATCCAGCTTGCGTATCGGCATGCATAGTGGGTGCAATAAAAAAACAAGAAAATGGTGCAGTTACCTGGGATACTGATGTATGTATTGGGTGTAGATATTGCATGATTGCATGTCCATTCCAAATACCAGCTTTTGAATACCACAAAGCACTAGACCCCAAAATTGCTAAGTGTGATTTCTGTTACGATAGAACACAAGAAGGAAAACTACCTGCTTGTGCAGAAATTTGTCCTGTTGGTGCATTAACTTATGGAACAAGAGAAGAACTTGTTATTGAAGCAAAAAGAAGAATTGAAAAAAATCCAGAAAAATATCACGATCATGTATTTGGCGAACACGAAGTTGGAGGAACATCATGGCTTTATTTAGCCGAGAACAGTTTAGTAGAAACTGTATTTCCTAAATTGGGCACAAACCCGGCACCAGGGGTTTCCGAATCAATTCAACATGGTCTGTTTGCATATTTTGTTCCTCCAGTTGCTCTATACGCTTTACTCGGTGGGGTAATGTGGCTCTCAAAAACCAAAGAAAATGAGGGAGGTCACTAATGGAACATGCATTTAAACCAGAACAAATAACAAAAAAATATTTTACTCCATGGGTAATTGTTCTTGCAGCAATTGCAATAAATGGATTAGTTTTTTTAGCAATGAGATTTTTCTTCGGAATTGGCTCAGTTACAAATCTTAATAATCAGTTTCCTTGGGGAATTTGGATTGCAATTGATGTTGGTGCCGGCGTTGCTCTTGCAGCTGGTGGATTTACTACGGCAGCATTAGGCCATATTATGCACCGTGATAAATATGAAGCAATAATTCGTCCAGCTCTTTTAACCGCAATGCTTGGTTATACTTTTGTTGCAATGGGCGTTTTTGTTGATCTTGGTCGTTGGTATTACATTTGGCATCCACTGGTTATGTGGAACGGAAACTCGGCACTTTTTGAAGTGGGCATTTGTGTTATGATATACGTTTCGGTGCTATACATTGAATTTCTTCCAATTGTTACAGAACGTTTTATTGGAAGAGTAAATCTACCTGGATTATTTAAGAGATTTAATCTTTTAGTTGACGGACTTTTAAGAAAATTAGAGCGCGGACTTGATAAAACAATGTTCATCTTCATCATTGCAGGTGTCGTGCTTTCTTGTTTGCATCAATCATCACTTGGAACATTGATGGTTATTGCTGGTCCTAAAATTCATCCACTTTGGCAAACACCAGTGTTGCCGTTACTATTCTTGCTTTCTGCAATATCGGTTGGGTTTCCAATGGTCATAATGGAATCGATTACTGCTTCAAAATCTTTTGGATTAAAGCCTGAAACGGATGTTCTTTCAAGCCTATCAAAATTTGTTGCACCTTTACTTGGTATTTACCTTGCAGCAAAAATAGGAGATATGTTTATTCGCGAAACTTTTGTTTACTTATATGAATTTAATACAACAACAGTTCTTTTTGCAATTGAGTTGGTTGTTGGAGTTATAATTCCACTGCGAATGTTTCTTTCGGAGGCAGTTCGTAATTCTGTTACTGGACTTTACGTAGCATCAATGCTAGTAATTTTTGGAGTTGTTATGAATCGGTTTAACAACTTTATTACTGCATACAATCCTCCTTATGCAACCGAAGCATATTTCCCATCCATTGGCGAAATTTCAGTTACTATTGGGTTTGTTGCACTGGAAATTTTGATTTATCGTCTTTTTGTAAAAATCTTTCCTATCATTAGCCTTCCCATTAGGAACTTTGGAACCAAAGCCAAGTATGCTATCCGTGGAGGTTTGAAATGAAAAAATTAATTTATTTAATATTATTAGGGTTTCTCATATCCAGCTCTTTTGCACAAAAGAAAATATCTAAACTACATTCAAAGCAAAATCTAGAATGTTCCACTTGCCATGCGTGCGAAATTCCTACAAAAACAAATCCATGTTTGGCATTATGTCCAAGAGAAAAAGGCAATGTTACTGCACACAAAGTAGGTGACGCACCAGAAGTTTTTGAAATAAATAATATTCAAGGTGAGAAAGACATTTATGGTTCTGTTAATTTTTTGCATAAAGCTCATGCAGAAATGTCTGAAATGGGTGAAGGCTGTACGGCTTGCCATCACTACAATCCACCAGGAGAAATTGTTAAATGTAGCAATTGCCACGAAACAGATAGAAATAAAGTTGATATACAAATGCCCGACTTAAAATCGGCATATCACAGACAGTGCATGGATTGCCATTCAAAATGGGAAGAAGAATCAAAATGTGAAAATTGTCATACTTTAAATGACAATTATAAGTCTGCCATTTCTCCAACTGAAATAGTAAAAGTGTATAAACTTGTTGAGCACCCAGCAACAAAAGTTTATGAAACTGGCGAATGCAAAAGAGGAAAAGTTGCAACATTCCACCACAACGATCACATTGAATTATTTGGGCTTGAGTGTGTCGATTGTCATCAAGACGAATCGTGCCAATCTTGCCACAATCAAAAATTAGATTTCAAAAAAACTGTTGATGGAAGTAATCACAGTAGATGTGTATCATGCCATGACACAGAAAATAAAAATCAATGTGCTAAATGCCATACTGATAAAGAGACCAAGCCTTTTAATCACTTTGCAAATACTGGATTTGATATAAATAAATATCATTCAAAAAATACATGTAATAGTTGCCATACAAAAAAAGGAAGTTATAAAGGATTAAATTCTCAGTGCCAAAGTTGTCATACTTGGGATGAAGAGAACTTTAATCATACTATTACTGGGTTAAAACTAGACGAAAACCATATTGACAACTCATGTAGTGATTGTCATGAAGATGAAGATGGAAATTTAAGTTACAAGAAACCATTGTGTACAAACTGCCACGATGAGGATGAAGGATTTGTTGTTCCAAAGAATTTACCTGGTAAAAAAGTTAAGTAGATGAAAAGAATTAAAGCAAATACAGTGATTCACAGAAAACCACAGACTTACACAGAGAGGAATTCGTCCCTCTGTGTAACCCTCGTGTCTCCTTTGGGTCCCTTTGTGGATGTCTTGCAAATCATTTAAAATGGACTAAAAGAATGAAATTATTTAACAAAATAGGAACAAGATTAATTCTTGCTGTTTCTTTTACGGTAATAATTATTATTGGTGTTTTTGCATACTTTAATATTCAATCTCACTCAGAAAATTTAATTTCGGAAGTTGAAAGACATTCCAATCAACTTAGTGAAACAGTAAAAAACACAATGCGGTTTGATATGCTTCAAAATAACAGAGAACATATTGCTCGGTTAGTAAATACTGTTGCTAAAGAAGAAGGAATTAAGTACATCCGAATTTTTAACAAAAAGGGTGAGATTATCTACTCTACTGATAATGCACAAATTGGCACAATGTTGGATAAAAAAGCTGAAAGTTGTTATGCTTGCCATTCTGAAAACGAACCTCTCCAAAAGTTACCAATTAGTAAGCGAACAAGAATATTTAAATTGCATCCAGATTCTACAGGAATTCTTGGTATAATTAATCCAATTTATAATGAAGAAAGTTGTTGGAACTCAGATTGTCATGCACATTCTTCAGATCAAACTGTACTTGGTGTTTTAGATATTACTGTGGACCTTAAAGAAGTGGAGCGATTAACTGATGAAAGTAAAATGGATGTTGCACTCTTTGCTCTAATTGCAATTCTGATAATTGCAATAATTTTACGAATTTTTGTTAAAATTTTAATTCAAAGACCAGTTCGTGATTTAGTAAAAGCTACAAACTATGTTGCTGTAGGAAATTTGAGCTATAGAATTAAATACACACGGAAAGATGAGATTGGACAACTTGCCGATGCCTTTGACAATATGACCAGAAAACTTGCCGAAACAAGGATGCAACTTTTTCAATCGGATAAAATGGCTTCAATTGGGCGTTTGGCTGCCGGAGTTGCACACGAAATAAATAATCCTCTTACGGGAGTTTTAACATACAGTAGCTTTTTATTGAAGAGAGTTAAGAATAATCCAGAAATGAAAGCCGATTTAGAAGTGATAGTTCGTGAGACAAAACGCAGTAGAGAAATAGTAAAAGGATTGCTCGATTTTTCACGTCAATCAACCCCTAAAAAAGGTAATGTTGGTATTAAAGAAATAATGGATAATGCAATAGCCGTAATTTCAAATCAATTAAAGATTAACCATATAACAGTAGAAAAAAAATGTGGTGAAAATGTTCCATCAATTACAGCTGATGCTAATCAAGTACAGCAAGTGTTTTTAAATTTATTAATTAATGCAATTGATGCTATTGGTAATAAAGGAGGGAAAATTTTCATAGTTTCAAAAGAAATTTCCCTTTCCCCTTATGGAACAATTCAGATAAGAAATGCAACTTGTCCTAAAGGGCATTCTCTTATTGATGAAGAACATAAAATTGATGGCTTACCCTCAATCAAACTTAAAGCTAAATCAACACACAATGAAGGATTTGTGCACTTAGATCCAATTTACGGGAAGAATCAACACCACTACGGAATTCAATTTAATGAAGATGAAAAGCTGCGTCTTTTTTGCCCACAGTGTGGCGTCTCTCTCGTAGATGAAAGCAAAAAAAGTCCAACTTGTGGCGCACCTACTTATAATTTAATTGTTCCTGAAAAAGGAATAATTGAAGGATGTACAAAGTTTGATTGCAATTGGCAGAAATGGGATGCTGTTGATAATGATGGCAATATCAATTTTCTGGAAATCAAAATATCTGATACAGGCTCTGGCATTGATCCTAAGTATCTTAGCAAAATATTTGATCCCTTTTATTCAACTAAAGGACAGCAGGGTACTGGGCTTGGTTTGTCGGTAATTTGGGGAATTATCAATAATCATAAAGGAAAAATTATTGTTGATAGTGCAATAAACGAAGGGACAACTTTTACAATTCATTTACCGGTGCAAAATGACTAATAAAACTTACGACATACTAATAATAGACGATGAAGAAGTAATCGTTAATGCAATTAATATGATTGCAACATTTAATGAATACACAACTGCGTCTGCAATAAATCCGACAGAAGCATTGGCGTTGTTGGAGGAAACAACATTCAACTTAATTATCACAGATATAATGATGCCTAAAATGAATGGATTTCAATTTTTGGAAATTGTTAAGCAAAAGAAAATTAGCACTCCTGTAATAATGACAACAGGATATTCTACACTAGAGAATGCAGTGGAGGCTTTATATCAAGGAGCCATGGCATTTGTTCCAAAGCCCTTTACTTTAGAAGAGTTAACCTCAGTGTTTAAACGTGGAATGGAATATTCAAGAATTTTTAGTAGCCTTTCATCAAAAGATGGGGGTGACGATTTGCTCTCTATTATTCCGTGTCCTCCAAAGTATTTTAGATTAGGATTTGATAGTTGGATGAATGAAGAATTTGAAGGTACTGTAAAAATTGGAGTAACTGATATATTTTTAAATTCGGTGGGAACTCTTGATTCTATTGAGCTATTGAGCCTCGATGAAAATATTCATCAAGGGAATTCCTCATTAAAAATAACAGATTCAAACGAAGATATACATCAAGTACTTGCCCCAATTAGTGGAAAGATTGTAAGTGTAAATGAAAAAATTATTGAAAACATAAATCTGTTAGCAAAAGATCCATATTTCGATGGGTGGATTTACACCGTAATTCCATTTTCACTTGAAAATGAGGTGGGCAAACTAACATCATGCAGTTCAGATATTTAAGAAAATTAATTAATTAAGGAGAAATAAAATGGTACTATTTATTGTTGCAGTCTTGTTATTTGCAATAGCAGATGTGATTATTCGTACAGTAATAACTAGAATGAAAGAGAAAAAAATTCGCGAAGAAAGAGCATTTGTACTAAATGAAAGTTTAAATGTTGACTTAAGTTCTACAGAAGCTAAATCGTTAAAGCGTGTTGAAATAGAAAACCCTAAAGCTAAAATTATTTGTGTTGATGATGAACCAATAATCTTAGACAGTTTTAGAAAAATTTTAGTTCTTGATGGTTACTCAGTTGATACTGTTGAGAATGGGCGTGAAGCATTAGAGATGTTAAAAACACATCACTACGATTTTCTGTTTACAGATTTAAAAATGCCAATAATGGATGGAGTTGAAGTTACAAAAGCTACTAAAGCTTTACGTCCGGATATTGATGTTGTTATTATCACTGGGTTTGCATCTGTAGAAACAGCAGTTGAAACTATGAAATATGGTGCGGTTGATTATGTTCAAAAACCATTTACCGAAGATGAGTTACTCGACTTTACTAAAAGAGCTCACATTAAAAGAGAAGTGCGAATTAAAAAAGAATTAAAACCTAAGGTTCACATTTCACATGCACATAGTAGTGAAGATTTTAATTCTGGTGAATTTGCAATACCTGGTGGAATTTTTATTTCCGAAAATCATTGCTGGGTAAACATTGAACCTGATGGCAGTGCTAAAACTGGAATTGATGATTTTGCAAAAAAATTATTTGGCGATATTGATGATATTGAAATGCCAAATCTTGGAATGAAAGCAAATAAAGGCTCTGTTCTATTTAGTATTAAACAAAAGAATAGAACACTTGCGTTTGTTTCTCCGGTTAGTGGGGTTGTAACAAAAATAAACACACAATTAAAAGAAGATATGGACGGAATGAAAATCACTCCATACGAAACTAGTTGGATTTGCTCAATTGATGCTGATAATTTGGATAACGAACTACAAGAATTGAAAATAGGTAAATCGGCTGTTTCATTTTATCACAAAGAAATTGATAAATACACAGAAGCAATTACAGAGTTACGACTTAAAGATAAAGATGTTGATAAAAGCAAACCTCTCTTTGAAGGCGAGTTAGCTGAATTAGATGAATACAATTGGAACAATATGGTTAAGAAATTTTTCCCTAACGAAGAGTAGATTTTCCAGACTAATTATTTAGTAGTGGGCGAAAATAGTCGTCCACTACTAAACTTAATTGCAGTTTTAAGTTGTTTTATTTCGTCGGCACCAATCTGCTCACACTGAGCTTGTCAAAGTTGTTTCATTTTGTGTAATCAAAGTTCTATTCTATCATTCTCAGCAAATACTTTCCATAACTATTCTTCTTATAAATCTCAGAGGTTTCAGCAACTCGCTCTTTTGTAATCCAACCTTTTTGGTATGCAATTTCTTCAATACACGCTATTTGCAATCCTTGTCGTTTTTGGATAGTCTCTATAAAACTTGATGCCTCTTGCATCGATTCAAATGTACCAGTATCAAACCACGCTTGACCACGTCCGAACAATTCAACTTTTAATTTGTTTCTATTTAAATATTCATTATTCACAGAAGTTATTTCCAACTCACCTCTTGCAGATGGTTTCACATTTTTTGCAATTTCAACAACTTCGTTTGTATAATAATAAAGCCCTACTACAGCGTGATGGCTTTTCGGATTTTCTGGTTTTTCTTCAATCGATAAAACTTTCCCAGCCTCATCAAATTCTACAACTCCATATCTTTCCGGGTCATTTACATAATATCCAAATACAACAGCATTTCTTTCGTTCTTTACTGTTTCAACACTTCGCTGCAACATTCCAGTTAGTCCGTGCCCGTAAAAAATATTGTCACCAAGGACCAAGGCTACATCATCTTTGCCTATAAATTCTTCGCCAATAATAAAAGCTTGTGCCAATCCATCTGGGCTTGGTTGCTCTGCATATTCTAATTTTAATCCCAATTGACTTCCATCACCAAACAACTCTTTGAATCGTGGCAAATCTTGTGGTGTGGAAATTATCAATATCTCCCTTATTCCAGAGAGCATCAATACTGATAATGGATAATAGATTAGTGGCTTATCAAAAATAGGAAGCAATTGCTTGCTAACAGTTTTTGTTAGTGGATAAAGACGTGTGCCGGAACCACCGGCTAAAATTATACCTTTCATTTGCAAAGACTCCCTTAAAAAGAGACAAGTAAAAAGATAAAAGAAACAAGATTAAAAGAAAGGGCTATTTCTTTTTAGTTTTATTAGAAATAGTTCCTAAAATTTTCTTTAACTCTTCTGATTCGTTTATTAATTCAGTTAATTTGTTTTCTGTTTTATAAATGGCTTCAATTATTCTTAGCCAGTAATTTGATTCTCGCATTTCTTTAAGAGCAATTAAAACTTTGTTGTGAAAGTCAGCCTTACTAATTCCAGCTTGAGATTCTCTACCCCATCAAATACGTTTTTATACGATTCTTAATATATTGTTTGCCATAAGCAGTTTTAAGATACTTCTCTCTGCGTAAAGCATCATTTTGGTTTAGACAAGATTCAGAATATACAAGTTCTAAAGGCCTTCTTTCTTTTGTTGATGACACTTTCCCATTATTATGTTCTTCAATTCTGTTTTCAAGATTCTTTGTATAGCCAACATAAAATTTGTTGTCTTTTAAGCTTTGGAGCACATATGTATAATAATACGTCATTTTATTTGACGGGGTGAATAATTTGCACCAGTTGAAGTAGCTACTTTTATAAGTTGATACTTAATTACATTATATTCTTGGGCATTTGGTAAAAGTCTTAAATATTTTATAGTTTCAACGGAAAAATCAAAAAGCCTATCAACTAAATCATTCTCTTTCATATAATCCTCAAATCATTAAAAATGTTTTGTTTTTATTCATTTCCTTTATCTTGTTTCTTGAAACTTTTACCTTGTTTCTTTATACTGTTTTAGATAATATTTTTGATACTCTCCCGAGGTAACATTATTCAACCATTCACTATTGTCCAAGTACCAATCAACAGTTTTTTCTAGTCCTTCTTCAAACTGAAGTGATGGTTTCCAACCAAGTTCTTTTTGTAGCTTTGATGAATCTATTGCATATCTCAAATCATGTCCAGCTCTATCAACTATGTATGTAATTAACTTCTCAGAATCTCCAGATTCTCTGCCTAGTTTTTTATCCATTACTTTGCATAGGACTTTAATTAAATCAATGTTTTTCCATTCATTATTTCCACCGATGTTATATGTTTCACCAATATTGCCATTATGGAATATTTCATCAATAGCATTTGCGTGGTCAAGAACATAAAGCCAATCTCGGACGTTTATTCCTTCGCCATAAACTGGCTATGGTTTATTGTTAATAATGTTGTTTATAAATAATGGAATTAACTTTTCTGGAAACTGATTTTGTCCATAATTATTTGAACAATTTGAAATAACCGATGGCAAACCAAATGTATCGTTATATGCTCTTACCAAATGATCGGAGCTTGCTTTTGAAGCAGAATATGGACTGTGTGGGTCGTAGGCTGTTTCTTCAGTAAAGAGTCCTTCTTTGCCCAATGAACCATAAACCTCATCCGAAGAGATATGATAGAATAATTTATTCTCAAAATTATCCTTCCAAATTGCTTTGGCGGCATTTAATAGGTTTACAGTCCCAACAATATTTGTTTGAATAAACTCCATTGGATTTGAAATAGATCTATCAACATGAGATTCAGCAGCAAGATGAATTACTCCATCAAATTTATGCTCTTCAAACAATTCTTGTACAAACTCACCATCGACTATATCACCCTTTACTAAAGTGTAGTTGGGTTTATCTTCTATGTCTTTCAAATTTTCCAGATTACCAGCATAAGTAAGCTTATCCAAATTAATGATCTCATAGTTTGGATATTTATTTACAAATAATCGCACAACATGAGAGCCAATAAAACCAGCACCACCTGTTATTAATATTTTACAATTTTCTAATTTTGTTTTATTCATTTTATTTTTCATCTATTAAAGAAAACCACCTAACAAAGACAAACAGCTGATGCGAAGAGACGCTTAGGATTATTATAAAAACAACGCTTCATCTCTTCAAGAGTCCTCCAAACGAGGCTCACTTACCTTTCGGAGAACACATCTTTTG
>JAQICK010000280.1 GCA_027858595.1 Melioribacteraceae bacterium | reverse complement strand
CAATTGCAACCAAATTTTGATTTTTAGCTTTCAAACTGAATACAACCATAATAATTCCTAATCCAAGAAGGATAAAACCTATTTCAATCCATCCAAATACAAATCCTTCTGGACTAAATGTTGGCATTACAACCCAGTATAAATCAACAATATGTGAAAATATTATAACAAGCGACATAATTTTTAATGTTTTAGGATTTATCTTTGACGGCTGTGAAAGCAACGCAAAGTAAGGTATTACAAAATGTATAAGCATCAAAAATATTGAAAAATACATCCAAGAGCCTTCCCATCTTGCAAGAAACCAATATGTTTCTTCTGGTAAATTTGCATACCAGATTAATAAAAACTGACTAAATGCAATGTAAGCCCAAAAGTTGATAAAACCGAAAAGCAAAGCACCTAGCGAATAATAATGGTCTTTTCCAATTCCTTTTACCAATAGACCTTTTTCATTTAGCCAAATAACCAAAAATGTTCCAACTGCAACTGCTGTTAGAAAAGTTCCAGAAAAATAGTAAACACTAAAAATTGTAGAGAACCAATGTGGCTCAAGTGACATCATCCAATCAATTGAAGAGAATGTAATAGTTAGCACAAAAAGTGGTAGAAATATTGCAGATAGTGTTGTGTTTGTCTTAGTTAATTTTGGGTCTTTAGTAATATCCTGAGCTTTTGAATTTTTTGTAAGCAGAAGATGAAAGAGAATCCAAATAGCAAAATATGCAACAATTCTAATTGTGAAAAATGTCATATTCAAATAAGGTGATTTTCCTTTAAGAACTTCATCTGCGGCAACAACATCAAGATGTGTCCAATGGAAAACATCGTGAGCGTGCAAATAAACTGGAATTGCAACAAGTGGAAGAACCAACAAAACAGACGAAATAATTTCAAAAACTCTTCTGAAAGGTGCACTCCAAACTGCTCCTACAATATATTCTAAAGCAATTAAGAATAGAGAACCTAAACCAACAGATGAAAGGAATTCAAGAAGAATAATATTGTTAAAAGCACTTCGAGTTGGCTCAGATATATATGCAAGGGTTGAAAGAACTAATCCAATTCCAAATAAACCAAATCCAAATTTGCCAAAAATTGGAGGCAATCCTTTTTTGTTATATTCAATTTCGTTTTCAGTTGAACTCATTATAAGTCAGACTCCTTAGCATTTAAAGATCTTTGTAACGCACGCACATATAAAATAACTGCCCATCTTTCATTTCTATCTAATTGATAGGTATAAGAAGGCATAACATTTTGCCCGTCGGTTAGAACGCTGAATATTCTACCATCACTCCAAGTTCTAACTTTTTCGGAATGTAAACTTGGAGGATTTGGGAACTGTCCTCGTAAGCGGCTGTCCCCTTCTGCAAAATATCCGTGACACGGACTGCAATATATGTCGTATTTAATTTTTCCTAAGTCTAAATTCTTTTTAGAAACTGGTAATGGATTTATCAATTCTGTAGCAGCTTCTTCTGGTTTATTAGCAAACTTATATGGCATTAGACCGCGTGATACAGTTCCTTCAACTGGATTTCGCATAGCAAATCCATCACTAAAGAAAATTGATTCTTCTTGAGGAATATATTTAGCTTGCTCACGCATCCAATTGAAAGGAGTCATAAACATTAATTTATTCAGAGTAAAATATGTTGACCCTGACACCCCAATAATTATTACAATAAGCATTGTTAAAAACTTTGGTTGCATAACAGTGTTCTTGAAATTGGCTTCTTCGTTATCCCAATAAATTGCTGTTATATTTTTAGCACCAATAGATTCAAAAAATGATTTAATTTCCGCTTCATTTTCATCATCTTTTACTTCAATACTAATTCCGTATTTATCAGAAGTTATAGATTTCATAAAATCCGTATCGTGCAACGGATGACTAATATTAGGGAACTTGAAAAAGATTGCAATCATCGAAACGACTGTTGCGATAGATGCAGATAAAACTGTAATCTCAAATAGAACTGGAACCCAAGCTGGAAAAGCAAAAAATGGTTTTCCACCAACAATTACCGGATAATCAATAGTTGACATCCAATACATAAATCCTAACATACCAAACATAGCCGAAAGACCAACAGCCAAAGCCACATATGGTAATTTTGAAGGTTTTAATTTCATTGCTGTATCCATTCCATGCACTGGATATGGAGTGTGAACATCGTAGTTCTCAAATTTTGAAGCAGCAGTTTTTTCAGCAGCTTCAATTATTTCATCAGGAGTATCAAATAATCCAGTATAACCGTATAGAATTTTTTCTTCCATTATCAATGATCCTTGTGAGATGGTTGAGCACCATCTACCACAGCTTTAACTTCAACTATTGAAACAACAGGTAATGTTTTAGTGAACAACAATAGGAACGTAAAGAAGAATCCAAAACTTCCTATTAAAATTGCTAAATCAGTAATAGTTGGTGTGTAATAAGCCCAACTTGATGGCAAATAATCGCGTGAAAGAGAAGTAACAGTAATTACAAATCTTTCGAACCACATACCAACATTTACGAAAACTCCAAGAATAAACATTAGAGGAATTGTTCTTCTGAATTTTTTGAACCAGAATAGTTGCGGGAATATTACGTTACACGAAACCATAATCCAATAAGCCCAAGCGTAAGGGCCAAAAGCTCTGTTTACAAAAGTAAATTGCTCAACTTGAACTCCACTATACCACGCCATGAAAAACTCCATTCCGTAAGCATATCCAACAAGCATACTGGTAAAGAGAATAACTTTGTTCATCTTCTCTAATGTATCAAGCGTAATTATGTGTTCGTAATTAAATATTTTTCTAATAAATATTAAAACATTTTGCACCATTGCAAAACCCGAGAACACTGCACCAGCAACAAAATATGGTGGAAATATTGTTGTATGCCATCCAGGAAGTATTGAAACTGCAAAGTCAAAACTTACAATTGTATGAACTGAAAGAACAAGTGGAGTTGCAAAACCAGCAAGCACTAGATAAACCATTTCGTAATGTTGCCAATGTCTGTTTGAACCTCTCCATCCAAGTGAAGTAATGGAGTAAATGGTTTTTTTAATTTTATTTTTTGTTCTATCTCGTAATATTGCAAAGTCAGGAATTAAACCAACATACCAGAAAATAAATGAAACTGTAAAATAAGTTGATACAGCAAAAACATCCCAAAGCAAAGGTGAGTTAAAGTTAACCCAAAGACCGTGCTGATTTGGATATGGGAAAAGATATCCATCCAACCAAGGACGACCTGTATGAATTGCAGGGAAAATACCAGCAGTCATTACGGCAAAGATTGTCATCCCTTCTGCAAATCGTGCAATTCCGTTTCTCCATTTTTGTCTTAACAAGAAAAGGATAGCGGAAATCAAAGTTCCAGCATGTCCAATTCCAACCCAGAAAACAAAGTTTACAATTGGCAAACCCCAACCAACGGGATTATTGTTTCCCCAAAGTCCAGTTCCATAATAGAGCGAGAAAAATAGTGCAACTCCACCAATGCCCATCATAGTAAGGGTTACAGCAAGTGCAATGTAATATTTCTTATCTGGTTTTGTGTCAAGTGGCTTTGAAATAAGATCATCAATTGACCGAAGCGAAGGTTTCCCTTCAATAACCGATAATTCTTCTGAATATTTATGAGAATCACTACTCACTATACATCCTCCGAATGAGTGTTTCTTAATTTTGCTACATAAGTTACATTTGGCTTAACATTTAAATTTTGAAGAACACCGTAGCCTAATTCGTGTTTACGATATTGAGATATTTTTGATTCTGGATTATTTGCATCTCCAAAGACAATTGCATCTGCTGGACAAGCTTGTTGACATGCAGGAGATACATTATCACCATTTATTTGGCGTCCTTCTCTAATAGCATCTTCTCTTTCTTCTGAAATTTTTTGCACACAGAAAGAACATTTTTCCATAACACCACGAGAACGAACTGTAACTTCTGGATTGTGAACTAAAGGTGAAACTTCATTTAAATAATATGCGTTAACAAAATGGTCTCTGAAATTATAGAAATTAAATCTTCTTACTTTATAAGAACAGTTGTTTGCACAATAGCGAGTTCCTACACAACGATTGTAAACCATTTGATTTAATCCGTCTGGACTATGGTTTGTTGCGTTAACCGGACAAACATTTTCGCAAGGTGCGTTATCGCAGTGCTGACAAAGCATTGGTTGATTACTAACAATTGGATCATCCGAAGAGCCAGAGTAGTAGCGGTCGATACGCATCCAGTGCATTTCTCGTCCCACTGCCACTTGGTCTTTACCAACAACTGGAATATTATTTTCAACATTACAAGAAGCTACACAAACAGCACAACTTGTGCATTTGTTCATGTCAATTGACATAGCCCACTTTTCACCTTCTTGAGCATGTTCTTCGGTAATACTAAATAATTCAACATCTTGCTCACGTGCAAATGCTGGGTCTTTTGAATATTCGTCCAAGCTTGCTTCACGAATAATTCCACGTTTATGATGGATATCTTTTACAAAATCATCTTCTAATGAGTGATGTTCTTGAGTTGAAAATATTTCATATTTATTTCCTGTAGGTTCAACAGTTGCGTTTGAGCAAATCCATCGTGAGTTTTTACTTTTAACATTTAATAAATCGTTTGCATTATGTCCAACTTCTTTACCAGCATCGCCTATAACTGTTCTACCGTAGCCAAGTTCAATAACTACAGTGTTTTTAGCAACTCCTGGTTGAAGCATAATTGGAATTTCAACAGAATTATCTCCAACAGTAACTTTAATCATATCACCATTTTGCAAATTCATTTCGCCAGCACTACTTGGAGCAATAGCTGCGTAGTTATCCCAAGCTACTTTAGATATTGGATGAGGAATTTCTTGAAGCCATCCATTATTTGCAAAACGTCCGTCGCCAATAAAATAATCTTTTGCCAACAGAACTGAAAAACCAGTATGCTCTTTTGGTGCATCAGAAATATTTATTGAAGATATATTAAATGGTTTACGAGAGGCTTTATTATCATCAATGTTTATATAGCCATCGTGAAGTGCAGCATTCCAAAAAGAAATAAAATCAGAGCTAACTTTCTTTTTGGAATAAATATTTTCTCTGCAACTTTCCATTAAATAATCGTGATATAAGCTTTCATTATAAACTTTAGGACTTCCCAAAATCCAAGTTAAAAGAATAGCTTCTTTTTGACGGGAGTTAAACAATGGTGCTATTACTGGTTGACGCAAACTATAAACATTTTTCCGTGAATGAGCATCACCCCATGATTCAAATGCATGATTAATTGGAAGTGTAAAATAATCATGCTTTGTAGATTCATTAACGGAATCAAGAAGTGAAACCACAAATCCAACATTACCAAGAGCTTCATCATATTTTAATGATTCAGGTAAATGATAACTTGGATTAACATCGTAATGAATAACTACACCAACGTCATTATTATTGTATGATTTTATTAGCTCTTCGATTTGAGGAAAATGTAATTGTTTCCCAGTATTAACATAAGCTGTTTCATAATTATATAAGTCACTGTTGCCAAGAATTTCGTTCAATAAATTCACTGCAATATGAACATCACCTGAAAGCGAATCCCCTGCATATATAATAGACTTACCTTTGTTCTTAATTAAATCTTCAACTAGATAATTTATTTTGATAGAATCCAAACCATTGCTTGATGAAACACTATCTAATGAGAATTTACTTAGCTTATTTTTTACTCTAGAATCAATAACTATGTTTGATGCACCTTTCTTAATTACTTCATTAAGTAGAGCCATCACAAAATCGTATTGTGCCTCTGGCTTAAGCCGCATTCTATAATCTGAGTTTGAACCAGTTAAACTTAATCCAGCCTCCACAACATAGAGGCGATTGAAGTTATCAACATTAGTAAAATCTCTTTTTGAAGAAAAAAGTCTTGTGTTTTCAATAAAATTTCCTTCTTTGCCAAGGAAATCCCCTTCCAGTGAAAGAATAATATTTGCTTCATCCCACTTTATTGAAGGGACATCAGCATTTCCGTAACTCTTAAACCAACCATATTTTCTATGACAATTGTTAAACAAATCAAATGTATGAATTTCAGCAGAAGTGAATCTTTGTTTAAATTCATCCAACATCTTTCTTTCAGTAGGCGAATTTATTGAGTTAGTAAGTACAACAATTTTTTTGCCTTTTGAACTTTCATAATCAAGTTTTTTAATTATTTGTGAATCAACGTCCGCCCAAGTAGTTTTGGTGTTACCTTTTAAAGGATTTTGCAATCTTGATGGATCGTATAAATTATAAATTGATGATTGTCCAGTTGCACAAATTTTCCCTTTGTTAATTGGATGTTCATCATTTCCATCAACTTTTATAGGGCGACCTTCACGAGTTTTAATCAATATTCCACAAGCTTCTGCACAACCATTACAAGTTGAAGCATAATAGTTTGGCTTACCAGGCAGAACACCTTCTGGTCTATTTGTGTATGGAACAATTTCTTTCTGATCGTGATAATCGGAACAAGCAGTAGCGGCTATTGCTGTTGATGCTGTAAGCAATCCAATAAATTTTCTGCGAGATACTCCTGACATGTTCGAAATGTTAAACTCATCAGTAACACCTTCTTGAAATTCATGCTTAATTGTTTCTTTTGCAAAATTAGGGTCGTTGAACGAATCTAAACTTTTCCAATATTTTTTATTTTCTTCTGACATAGTCTATTCAATTCTTATGATTATTTAACTCGTTTAACAGCTTGTTTATGAATTGTAACGTTTTTTAATTTCTGAATTTTACTACTTGAAGCAAATAATTTAGATGGTAGTGCCGAAAGAACCATTGCTCCAAGTGAAGTCTTTCCAATAACCGTAAAGAAATTTCTTCTATCTGTTTTATTATTTATCATATTGCTCCCAATTACCTATGACAAGCTGCACAATGTCGTGGACCTTCTTTTACATTTTCTAAATAAGGAATAAATTTTTCTGGTTGCTTATGGCAATCTAAACAAGCACTCATTGTAAATGATTTAACTTGTATAATCTCTTCCATTTCTCTTACATTTCCGTGGCAAGTTTCACAGTCAATTCCTGTATTAACATGAACACTATGGTTAAAGTATGCGTATTCAGGAACCTTGTGAACCCTTTTCCATGGTAATACTTTACCACTTTCGTAATACTCTCGTAGCTTAATTATTTCTGGTTGGTCTTTTCTTGTAACCGTGTGGCAGTTCATGCAAATATTTACAGATGGAACTAAAGCTTGACGGCCTTTGGTTGCTCCAACATGACAATATTGACAGTCAATACCCATTTCACCCGCATGTAGTTTATGCGAATACTTTATTGGCTGAACAGGTTGATTACCAACTCCATCTCTTTCTTGTCTAGAGACGAAGTAAGTTGTTAGAAAGGTAATTAGAATAACAAAAATAATTAGTGGAACACGAACTTTAAGAGTATAATCAAGTATAGATTTCTTCATTTCTCCCCTATAAAAGAACTAAATGAATGTTAATTATTGGATAATTTACTTTCGTATTTATTTTTAATTTATGCTATTAAAAGATATGATGTTCTATTTAATAATAACAGTAACAAGTTAATAATTTATTGAATAAAAAGACAAAAAAAAATTATTTGATGATTTTTTATTTGTTAGTTATTACTTTATCTGTATTCAATGAATAGTACTCGACGGTAACAAAAAGAGACAACCGTTTCTATTTTGCTTCCGTTTATATGAAAATTAGGCGTATTGTTTTTTCTTCTTTTCAAAGTTAAGTTTTTCAACGTTATCAAGATTGAGGTTCTTTTTTGTATGCCAAAGATTATACTTGTTTTGCATAATTAGCCAGCTTTCAGGTGAACGACCTAATGTTTTTGAAAGACGTAATGCCATCTCTGAACTAATACTGCTTTGACCATTGATAAGCCTATTAAAAGTTGACGGTGCAACATTTAGCAATTCAGCTATTTTTCTATAACTAATCTCTAAAGTGTCAAGATAAACTTCTTTAATAAATTCACCTGGATGTGGTGGGCTATACATATTCATTAGTGATAATCCTTATAATTTACAATAAACACATCTCCATCTTTAAATTCAAATGTAATTCTCCAATTTCCACTTACATCTATTGCCCAAAATCCTTCCATTTTTCCCTTTAAAGGATGAAGACGAAAACCTGGCAAATCCATATCCTGAATTTGGGTGGCGGTATCTAAAGCTGTTAATCTAATTTTAATTTTCTTTTTATGTACTGCTTGAATTCCTGCTACACTACCAGTTTCAAAGTATTTTTGCAGACCTTTATGTTTGAATGATTTTATCATGGAATGAAATATAAAGACATATTGCGTAACACGCAACAGAACACCTTTAGAAAACTATAAGTTTATGGGCTTAAAAAGTGATATTGTGGTTGTTGAGCTTTAGTGTTGCAAAATAAAAACCTCCGATGTTTTGGAAACATCGGAGGTTTGTGTAAATGAATATTTTAATGAAAACTTAAAAGTAAAACTCAATAAAACTTTACTAACTAAGGGTGCTTTCTAATATTTCTTTAAATTCATTTTCGTTTTCGAAATTATAAAAAGGCACTCCTGTTATCAAATATTCATCAGTATCTATTTCAATTGACATTTTTTTAGCTCTAATTTCTTTTAAGAAATCTTCCTTCCATTTGTCATGAGCTTTTATGTGATTTCCTTTTGGTTCAATGAAAACTTGGTATGTCAATTCTTTTCCAGTTTTTTGTTTGCAGAATAGAACAAAATCTGGTTCAAATGCCCTTCCTAATTTGTCAATAATTTTAATTTCTCTTTCGTTACGTATTAAATAAATATTCTTAAATTTCTTTTCTAAATACTCAAAACGTTTTGCAAATAATTTTACAAAATTCTTTTCTTCAATTGTACCGTAATTGGCATTGTACACATACCAATGTGGTTCACTTACAACATCAAATTGTCCATCTGCTCTTTCACTACCTTTATAAACCTTTATTTCCTTGTCTATAAAAACTTCATGAACATATTTATTGATGTAATCTGAGCCTTCATATTCTGTCAAATTAGATTTTATTTCAGATTCAATGGTTTGTATCAATTCTTGAACTGCTAACAAATAGTCGAAGTTTGAAATTTCGGCAAGCCTTGATTTTGTGCCGTTAAAAGTTATTTCCAAACCGCTTAAATAATCAACGCTTTCAATGAAGTTAGACAAGGATTCTACATTCGGGAAATAATGATTTAAACTATCAAAATAAAAGAATGGATTTTGTGTAAGAGCAAATCGTATAATATGCTTTGGAATTTCAGAAACTTTAATATCTTTTTGCTTCACATTTTCTATTCTGGTCTCTCGCTCATCATTAACAAAAACACCTGTCATTGCACCAATTCCAGAGGAAAGTGTAAATGGAAAATTTCGTCTGGAAACACCTAAATCGGCAAATGACTTTACGTTGTTGTAACTCTTTTCTATCTTTTTGTTGTAAACAACTTTTCCTGTTTTGAAAAAATCGGTTTTCGTAAAATCCAATTTAAGTTCTAATTGCTTTGTTTCAAGTTTATCATCATCTTCATAAATACCTGATTCGACTAATGCTTTTTTCAATTCCGAAATGTATCTGTTATCTTCTTTGGTGTGATAATACAATTCTTCCAATATTTTCATATCGTTAGAAATATCATTATCAAATTTACGTGTGTATTGGTCTTGCCCTTTTTCTAATGTAAATGGAAAATACCTTGCACCTCTGCCAATTAATTGAGCCTCTGAAAGTGTTGTTTTACCAATTGTGGTATTGGTACCGCCAGTATTTTGTCCTTCGTATAAACGAACTATATCAAATAAGTTTAGTACATCCCAACCTTCATTTAATTTTTGAACAGCAAATACCGCTCTTATCGGATTGTTTTCATCTTCTAACTTATTTAGTCGAAGTTGGTTTAATTAAGACTCTTTGTCATTGTTAGCACTTATGCAGTTTTCCTCTTTAAAATTTGATTTTAAACGTTTTGCAATTTCTTTTGAAGAAAGATTTATACCTTTAAAAAATGCAAATGCCTTTTGAACAATATCAACGGTTGAAGTTTTATGAATATTATCA
The DNA here is from genome assembly GCA_027858595.1 of Melioribacteraceae bacterium. Classification (GTDB taxonomy): domain Bacteria; phylum Bacteroidota; class Ignavibacteria; order Ignavibacteriales; family Melioribacteraceae; genus 1-14-2-50-31-20. The sequence continues at coordinate 517 of JAQICK010000280.1, read as the reverse complement.
ACCATTTCTGATGAGAAATCATCAATCAAATTATGGAAGTTGATTTTATTTTGTTCCGATTCTTTTATGGTTTGTTTTGCTTTGAAAAGAATTACAGGTTTTAAATTAATATTCCTCGAAGTAGCTAATTCTTGGCGATATAAATTTAGAATCAATGCTTGAATAATTCTTTCTTGTTCATCATACAAAGACCTTATTAAATTAATCTCTTTTGAATATTTATCAAGTCTAAATTGAGAAAGGTCATATTTTTGAATTACTTTGTCTTGATATTTCCCTAAAATATCATTGTTTTCATAATCTAATGTAGCGGTAAACTCTAAAAGAATATTATCAAAATTCTGATTAAGGATTTCCATCACCGTGCCTGGTGGTATGTTCCAAAATGGAACTTACCACTTTTTTGTTTAGCTCACCGCTTTCAACGATATTTTTCAGGTGTTTTGTTATAGCAGGTCTTTGAACATCAAAAAGCTCAGCCATTTTTTTTTGGGTAAGCCAAATTGTTTCACTTTGT
>JAQICK010000157.1 GCA_027858595.1 Melioribacteraceae bacterium | reverse complement strand
ATCTTAGAGCAATTAAAAATGTTTTGTGCTGTCCTTGCGATCCATATTTTTTAAGTTCTTTTCCGTTAATCTTAAAAATAAATTCATCTCTATGCGGACCAACTAAATTTTTACCACGTATTAACTCAAGATTTTTATTTTTTTCTACCTCGGAAATAAATAATTCTTTAACATTTGAAGCATCAAATTTATTTAAGTAAAAATATTCTATTGATGGTATCTCTGTGTTATTCATTATTCTCTTATAAGAATCTTGAATGTAATCTTTAAATAAATTTAAGAACCTAATTCTGTGTTCTATTATTTCAGAACCCTGATTTATAAGAGACTCAGTCCAAACAGAAAGTTCATCCAATAATTTTTGCGATTTACTCTCTTTAATTTGATTTAGAAGAGAGGATCTCTGACGTAAAGTCTTATTATAATCCAACAAAATTTTTAAATAGGTGCTGCTCGATTGTGAAATTACAGAATCAAAAAATTTTCTTCTATCTGCTGGAGCACCTTGTGTAATCAAGTGATTAGCTGGTATCAGAGTTACAACCGGAAACTTTCCAATTAAACTAGAGGCTCTGCCAATCTGTTTATCATCAACAAAAATTGATTTCTTGTTTTCATCATTATTGAAATAAACTCTAACACTGTTATCCGTCAAATCAGAAAAATTACCAAGAATATTAAAATATGTTTCGTTAAATGAAACAACTTCTAAATCTTTCGACTGCATTAAATTTTTAGATGTGCAAAGGTAATAGATTGATTCTATGAGGGATGTTTTACCCTGACCATTTCCACCAACAATATAATTTAGATATTTTGAAAAATTAACTTTTGTGTCTGAGTGTAATCTGTAATTTTTCAGCTCTATCTTGTTTAATACCATTTTCTAATTATTTAGCCTTACAGGCATAACCAACATCATTAAATCTTGCTTATCACTACTTTTATTTGGAACTACAACAACAGCTTTATTAGCAGAATGTAGTTTAAAAATAATTTCTTCTTCAGAAACTAAATGACTAAGTACATCATTTACATATTGCGAGTTAAAGCCTATATCTAAAGGGGTTCCGTTATATTCACACATTATATTTTCTTTACCAAAATTTCCCATATCAACATCTTCAGCAGATATTTCAAGGTTGTTTTCAGTAATAGCAAATTTAACACGACGAGTGCTTGAAGTGGCTGAAAATAACATCATTCTCTTAATAGCCGTTAATAATTCTTTAGTTTTTAATTTTAATTCAAACTCGTTTTCTAAAGGAATTACACTTCTATACTCTGGATATTTTTGTCCAATCAATCTTGTAATTAGTTCAATGTCGTTTAACTTGAACGAAATATGAGTGTTACTCATATAAACTTTTATATCTTTTTCATCTAAAATCTTTTGAAGAACAGAAATAGCCTTTTCTGGAACAACATATTTTTCAGTAATTTCTGTTTCTGGTTTTATAGTTTTTTTCAATAAGTTCGAAAGTCTGTGTCCGTCAGTAGCTACAAAACGTAAACCATCTTCTTCAAACTCAAGTAAAGTTCCCATCATTGCTGGTCGCATTTCTTCTTTGCTCATTGCAAACGATGTTGTATCAAAAGCATGTTTTAATTCCAAACCATTCATTTTAATTTCGTTTATTTCATCTTCGTTGGTTGGAAAAGTAGGAATTTCAGGATATTCTTCAGAGTCTAGATAACTTATTGAATATTCGCCATTATCTGTTTTTAGATTAATTTTATGATTATCTGTAATTTCAAAATTTACGGAAGTATCACCAAGCGATTTTAGAATATCGTAAGTTAATTTTGCAGGAACAATTAATGAAATATCTCTATCTGCTACAATGCTAATTGAAGACTTCATTGAAATCTCTAAATCGGTAGCAATTATTGTTAATGTTCCGCCTTTAATTTCAAATAAAAAGTTCTCTAAAATTGCCATTGGTGTTCGCGTTGGAACGGCAGGAATTATCTTTGTAAGCACCTTTTCAAGTTCTTTACTATTTACTTTAAATTCCATTAAATTAACTCCGAGTTTTATAGTTTATAACGTGTAAATTTACTAAAAATAAAGCATTTTATCAATTTTTATAAGTTTAAAATCTTTAGGTAAATAAAGGGTTTCATAGGGTTTCATTGAATAAATATTTAACTAACATTTACACACACTCTTATTAATAGTATTTATATATTTAAAAATTAATAGTAATAATAGGGGTGTTGATATGTGGATAACTATTATTTCTTTTGAATTTATGAAATAAATAGGATATTTTCGGATATCTAAATGTTGATAAGTTTATGAAAAAAAAGAGTTGTTAACTAAAAAATTGAATTACACTTTTTAGTGGTGTTTATCAACAAACTTTATACACACTACCAACAAGTTATCAACATATAAAACAGACAAAAAAACGAGTTTATTATGCAAAAATATTTAACAATAATTTTAGTTTTATTTTCAATTCAAACAATTTTTCCGTGCACAACTGCAATTGTTTCTGGTAAATATACTAAATCGGGACGACCGTTGTTATTAAAACATCGTGATTCTGGTTTTGAACAAAATATATTAATGTATTTTGATGATGGTAAATATGCATTCACAGGTTTAGTTAATTCTGAAGATATTGAGGGAAAAGATGTTTGGGGCGGAGTAAACAGTGAGGGCTTTGCAATTATCAATTCGGCATCCTACAATTTAAAACCAAATAACGATACAACAATCTTAGTTGATAGAGAAGGTATAGTGATGAAATTAGCACTCCAGGAGTGTGCCTCTGTTAAAGATTTTGAAAATCTGTTACTTAGTATGGAGAAGCCTCTTGGAGTTGAAGCAAACTTCGGGGTAATTGATGCAAATGGTGAAGCTGCGTATTTTGAAACTAATAATTTTACTTATAATAAAATAGATGTAAGTGATAAAAAAATTGCTCCTTTTGGATATGTAATTAGAACAAATTACTCATTTGTTACAGATAAAAACGATGGTTATGGCTACATAAGATACAACACAGCAAATGAGTTATTTTATGAAGCCTCGCTTGAAAATAATTTATCAGTAGAATTTATTATACAGGATGTAAGCAGATCTCTTAAACACTCTCTACTAAATATTGATTTAAAAGAGAATATTCAGTTTAGCGAAAACGAAAATAAATTAATATCGTTTCAAGACTTTATTCCAAGACGTAATTCCTGTGCTACCATTTTAATTGAAGGAGTTAAACCAGGCGAAGAACCTGAATTAGCAACATTTTGGAATATTTTAGGTTTTCAATTAACATCTGTTGCAATACCTGTTTGGGTAAAAAGTGAAGAAGTTTTACCAAATATATTGGTTGCCGATAGTTCTGGAAATGCTCCATTATGTGTAAAAGCATTGGAGTTAAAAAACGAACTTTTTCCTGTTAAACTAGGAAACGGAAGCAGATATATAAATATTTCAAAAACAATTCCCAATCCAATTGAATTATCTTCTCTAATTGATAATCATTGTCAAATTTTACGATCAGTATAAATTCAAATTTTTGTTTATTTGGTTTGTCAGAATCGGGTGATTCAAGTCCATAGAATACTCCCGTAAGATTCCCCGTTGTAGATTTTATACTGTATCTGTCTCCATTTCTACTAATCGCATCAATATTTTGAGTTCCAGCAGGGGCAGCTTTAAGATTTGACATTCCAGAAGTATTATTGAAATGTTCAATGGCTAAATATTCTCCTAAATCTCCCAATAAATTTTTAGTCCGAATTACGCCACGTTTTTTCAATTGCCTAATAATCTCTGAGTAAGCTTTGATTAATTCTGTTGTATTTAGTTCGTTTAAGTTCATTCGTCTTTTCTTTAAATGACAGCCAACATCTCAATAAACGTATTTCGTTTATCCGGCTTATAGTTAATTATTTTATCTAAACTTAATTAAACTCTTTCCCAAATTCTAATTTATAAAAACTAGTTACTTCTTTTTCTATCCAACTATATAAATTTTGAACTTCTTCTTTTGGAAGATGATTTTCGCTTCTCCAAAAGGATAATTTTTTGTTTGCTTCAACCAATATTTTATCTTCCAATGGTTTTATTT
>JAQICK010000323.1 GCA_027858595.1 Melioribacteraceae bacterium | reverse complement strand
GTTTTTGAGCGATTGAGAAATCTCCCATAATTTAGAAGATTTCTCTCCCGATAAAAAACATCGGAATCGAAATGACAGATTCTCAATTCGTGAATTAGTGGCTAATTTTTTAAAAGTCAATCGCCCACTATATTAAATATCACAATTTTCCCATCCATGTTTGAAGCCATCAACCGTTTTTTATCTATTTTCTGAACTGAGTGTACTCTAGATGTTCCTAAAAATAGAACGGATTTGTCTCTATATTTTTTATTTATTCTATAAATATTTCCATCCTTGGATGAAAAAACAACTCTATCATTCCATTCAATTGGAGTTATAGGCATTGTGTCGAGTCCGTAATTTACATTTACAGTCTTAATTAGATTTCCGTTTTTTGCAGAGATAATGTGAAATTTATCTTCTACACTTTTAATGAAAAGTCTCTTTCCATTTTTAGAAATTCCAACTGATTCCCAAGCATTATATTCCTTTTTCTTCCATTTGGTTGTTCCTTGGCGTAAGTCAACGGCATAAACCATTTTATCTGGAGTTGTAAAGTATAAATATTTTCCGTCAGTAACTGGTTTACATGCAGCAGGGGAGTAATAGAACGATTCGTTTCCTTGCCACTTCCAAATTGTGGTCCCACTATTTGCATCAATTGAGTATAGATGTGTATCCCAACTTCCAAAAATTATTTGATTTCCTAAAACCATCGGAGCAACTTCTATCATATCTGTTGCTTCTTCGTTTGTCCAAAGTTCTTGCAAAGTTTCTAAATCGTAGGAATAAATTTTTCCTGAAGCCGAAGCCAAAATTACTGCAGAATTAGATTTTGTATGTTTTGGTATAATAAAATTTTTTGCTCCTTTGTGATCATAAATTACTGGTGGAGCAATTAAATATTCATCAAATCCAATAGTTTCTATTTGATCGCCATTTTGTGCATCCAAAATTGTTAGCTCTCCTTGAACAGTTGAGACAATAAATTTATTTCCAACAATAGAAGGCTTACCAGTAATATCACCAAAAGTGTCATAATCCCAAAGAAGTTTTCCTTGTATATTGAAACAGCTAACAAGACCAGTATAATCGGCAACATATATTTTCTCTTTCCAAAACAATGGTTGAGCAACTAATGTGGTTTTAATATCTTTTTGGAAAAATATTTCCGCGTTATTTGTAAAAAATTGAGTCAAATCAATATGTGGAATTGAAAGAGAATCTGTTTTTGAAATTGAACCCCATAATTTTGGGATAGTATCTTTTTCTACTTCGTAAAATTTCAAGCTGTCTTTTTGGTTTTCAACAATTACAAATCCGAAACTCTCTTTGTTTTGGCTTAAAGTTGAGCGAGCCATTATGGCAGGAATTCCATTATAAATGTTTTTTTCAGTTTTATGATTGTGTCCATTCATAACTACTTTTATTCGATGATTTCTAAGTAGATTTGAAACCTTAAACCAATTATCAATATCTTCATTCAAAGGGTGATGACTTACAAAAACAATTTCTTTAGAAGAATCAATTCTGCTTAACTCGTCGCTTAGCCAGCTAATATCTTCTGGTCTAAAGTGTCCACCACCACCTCGTAGGGGAATTGCACTATTCATTCCTATGTAAACTGTGCTGTCTTTTTTGTAAATGAATTTGTCATCATCCCAAATTTCTATAAACTTTGAACCACCGCTGTTACTCCATTTTGTATCATGGTTTCCTGGAATAATTAAAAGAGGTTTTTCCAATTCATCCAAAATCTCTCTTGCTCTATCAAACTCATTATTCCTAGATTTTTCAGTTATATCGCCAGATGCAAGTATAAACGAAATATTGTCAAACGAATTTATTTGAGTAACAATTTTTTCTAATTCTACATCTGCACTATCATATCCAATATGCATATCTGTAATCCAAGCAAATTTGTGCTGGGCAAATATTGAGCTTGATAAAAATAAAAGTATATAAAATGTTTTTTTCATAAATCTCCAACTTTTCAATACGCAATTTAATAAATTTAGTGATTAACGTTAATCACTAAACACTATATTTTCTTATATTTGCTATTCAATATTAATCAAAAGGCAATATGAAAGAAAATAAAAAAGCACTATTTATTATATTTTTAACAGTGTTTATAGATTTATTAGGATTTGGTATCCTAATTCCCATTTTACCAACATTTGCAAGCAGTCAAATAGGTATTTCCGATTTTGGAATTGGAGCTATTATAGGAGTTTATTCGTTAGTTCAATTTTTGTTCAATCCAATTGTTGGAAAATTATCCGATAGAATTGGAAGAAGACCAATTATTTTAATTTCTCTTCTGTTAACTGTAGCCTCCTATATAATTTTTTCCTTTTCAACTACATTTTTAATTCTCTTTGTTTCTAGAATATTAGCTGGACTTGGTGGAAGTAACATTGGAACAGCACAAGCTTACATTGCAGATATTACTGATAAAGCAAACAGAGCTAAGGGAATGGGAATGATAGGTGCAGCATTTGGGTTGGGTTTTGTTTTTGGTCCAATTATGGGCGGATTTCTAGCTCATTTTGGTTATGAATATGTTGGATATGCAAGTGCTACATTTTCGTTTATTGCTTTTATATTTGCTTTCTTCTTTTTACCAGAGTCATTAAAAGAAAAGAAATCAATGTCTGGGTTTTCTGTAAAACTCTTCAACTTTCAAGATGTTAAGAAAATTATACAAATTCCAAATATTGGAATATTCATTTTCCTGTTTTTTGTGATAATTTTTTCGGTTGCCAATATTTATGGAACTTTTGCACTTCTGGGACAAAAATATTATGGATTTACAGACCGCGAAAATGGATATCTTTTTGGAATAATTGGAATTGTGAGTTCAATTATTCAAGGTGGATTGATGAAACGTATGTCAACTAAACTAAGTGAAAAAGCCATACTTTTTATTGGAATGACTGCTTTAATGATTGGACTTTCTCTAATTCCTTATGGAATTAATTTCACTGGAGTTGCAATTATTTCAGCTATTCTTGCAATAGGAACTGGAATTTTACAACCAACAATAATTAGTTTCGTTTCAAAATATTCTCCAGAAAATATGCAAGGAACGATTTTAGGATTTAATTCCTCAATGGGTTCGCTTGCTCGTGTTTTGGGTCCGCTCTGGGGTGGATTTGCATTCCAATTTTTAGGTTACGAAGCACCCTTCATTACAGGTGCAATATTTACATTTTTAACAATATTATTAACAGCATTTTTGCTAAAAACTAAAAAATTAAACATAAATTAGGTATCCAAAGTCATTGCGAGGAGTTCGGTTTTTGAACGACGAAGCAATCTGCTAAAGAAGCAAACAATATAAAATGGTAGTGTTATTAAATGCTTAATAAAGGATATATCTACATTTTGACCAATAAAAAAAATACGGTTCTCTATAC
>JAQICK010000065.1 GCA_027858595.1 Melioribacteraceae bacterium | reverse complement strand
TATTACAAGCAAAGCCCATGAGAGTGAAAAAATATTTTAACCATAAAGATATCAATTATGCCGCTTAATAACGGTTATTTAGCGTCGGGTTAATATAGCCCATTTAATAATTCTCAAATGATGATAATTGATAAATAATTGTTCTACAAGAAATTGGTTAAGAAAAATTACGCGATTTGTTCATCGATATAATTACTTTAAATGTTTTAGTACGTAAGCTATTCTTTCTTCACTTAAGTCAATACTTCCTCCAGTTTTATTATTAATAATATACTGACTTTTCATTGTGTAAATTAGTTCGAGGCTGGCCATTGTAGCGGTATTCGAGAGAGGAACTGCAAAAGTAACTTGTAGTTTTTGGCAAACGAGAGCAACCCAACATAACAGTTAGCTGAGTTGCTTTAAAGACTTGGGAGGCAGTGAGGAAAGAGAAATATTTTTTGTTCATGAGTGGCTCAGTAAGTCTGTTCTTGGCTTAGGGATTGAAGCGGGACGAGGGCTCTTTTTCCGAGTGTAGCGAAAAAGCCCGTTAAAAGCCCCGAGGATTACATTACAAGATTGGAAGAAGAATTAATATATTTGGTTGAAGCAAAATTTGTGCATTAAGTTTTGATGTAATAAAATAGGTTTTGTTTTTGCAAAGATGTAGATGTATTTTTGGCTTTGAAACTAAATGTATTTATTTTAGATTTTTTGTAAAAATTTGAACATGTGTGATAATATAACTAAGGAGAATCAAATGAAATCACTTAATTATAGTGATGTTTATCTAGTCCCATCCTACTCAGAACTTGAAAGCAGAAGCCGTGTTGACTTATCTGTAAAACTGTTTAGACATCCAGAATTTCATACTCTTGGAATGCCAGTTATTGCTGCAAATATGAAAACAGTTTCAGGACCTGAAATGGTAGTAAAACTGAATACTCTAGGTGCTATGGGAATTCTGCATAGGTTTCAACAAACCGTTGAAGAATACCTTAATGATTGCCAAATGATTTTAGCAAATAAATGTCCTATTGATATATCTATAGGAGTGAACGATCTTGAGCTGTTAAAGGCTTTTGAGCAGAATGGTAATAAAGATTATCTAAGAAGTATCACCATAGATATCGCCCATGGACATCATATAAAAATGAGACAACAGATTGGACGTGTGAGTGACTGGGTTAGCAAACACCACCTTAATGATCAGGTAGATATTATTGCAGGAAATGTGTGTACAGAAGAAGCTGTTGAAGATTTAGCAAAATGGGGTGCCAATATTATAAAAGTTGGAATAGGACCAGGTTCAGCTTGTACAACACGAATTATGACTGGGTATGGAATACCTCAATTTTCGGCTGTACTTAAATGTGCTAAAAAGAAAAATGATCTAAATATAAAAATAATAGCCGATGGTGGTATTTCTACTGTTGGAGATATTGCAAAAGCACTAGCCGCTGGGGCAGATGCTATTATGACCGGGAGTTTATTTGCTGGTACTAAAGAAAGTCCAGGTCCCAAATTAAGAAGAGGAAATTACCCCAATGAAACATTCTACAAAAGTTACATGGGTAGTGCATCATATGAGTCTAAATTGAATACAGGAAATATCGGAAAGCATACAGAAGGAGTAAGTATGGAAATTCCGTACAAAGGTGCTGTCAAATATGCAATTGAAGATATTCACGATGGTCTATGCAGTGCTTTCAGCTATGCAGGAGCAGAAAATCTGAACAAATATCATGAGAAAGCTAACTGGACTTTATAATAAAAAAGAAGTGTGGTTATCCAAAACTTAATCACATACAACTTTGCTAAATTTCTTGACTTATAATTTGGTAAACGCATTTCTTACCTCAAAAGCTCAAACAACCGACTAACTTTCATCTGATACTGTGCCCTCAGACTTAACCTAAAGAGAGGAACGTAATAAGGATTCATGTCGATGTTTACCCTTGCGAATTTCAAATTGAGCGAATCAGAAAAGTGAAAGTTCTTTATGCCCTTTGTAGTGTAGCGGTAAGCAACAAAAGATTTATGTAATGTTTCACGTGTTAGGTCTTTTTACTAAATATTTTCTTCGTGCCGAGTTTATATAATGTAAGTTTGGCGAACCAAAGGTAACCAGGAGCGTCCTTTGCAAAGTTAGGCCGACGTATCGCTTAACTTTGCATTATGTAAGCTGGATGCTAAGGTTGGGTGATGTGGTGTTATTCAATGATTAAACGCTTGCTACTATCTGGCTCATTAAAAGCATTGTGAGATTCCAAGTATTTGTAAAACTCATCATAGTTGTCAAAGTTTAAGTTCGAACTAAATTGATGAGCTTTTGTTAGCATTTCAAAATATTGCTTTGGATCTTTGTGGTTGGTTAATCTTTTAATTGTGAGTAGATAATCATCACGAAAGACTGTTGGGATGATAATTTTACATTGATTACTTTTGAACAATTCTGCGTTCATCATTACTCTTGCTATTCTTCCATTGCCATCATCAAAGGGATGAACTTCACTTACTAAAAACATTATGTAAACTGCACGAGCAAATGAATTTTCGAGAGCCTTGTAATATTCGAATCCTCGTATAAGAGTTCCGCGAACAAGTTTGTAATCAACAAAGTGAGTATCCCCTGCTCTATTGTTTCTTTCTTTGAATTGACCAGGGTTTTTATCTTTACGAGCAAATAGCAAAGTCTTATGCCATGATTGAAGAATGTTAAGAAAAGTGTCTGCATCAGAAAAAGGTTTTCTCATTTCTATTTTATCTGAGACAATTTGATATGTGCCAAGAACATCGTGAGAATCATCACTTCGAGAAGGTAGTGGAATACCAGAGTCTATGATTTCTTTGGCTTCTTCAACTTCAAAAACAGTTCCTTCAATATAATTAGAAAAATAGGCGTCAAAAAATGCAAAGTTTCTAAATGCATTTAAAGATGAATTAATTTCTGGAATACTTTTGAACTCTTTATTGTGAAGAAAAGTAAACAGAGATTCAAAAAGTTCGATTCTATTTTTATCATAAGGAATGCCAGCTGCACGTGATAGAGCCACATCAGATTTTAGTATTTTTGATGTCTTAGTTATAAGCAAAGCACAAATAATTCTATTAAGAGATGTAAACTCTTTATCGATTTCTAAAATTTGAGATGCTTCTTTTGCTTTGTCGCGAATGCTATTTAATCCATCTTCGCCATTAGTAACAAGAATATCATCTAATTTTTCTTCAATTCGAGGAATACCTAGAGTTTTAGAATCAGGTCCAGTTTTTTTAGTTATCTGCATGTTTTCAAGAAATGCTCTTTCTTTGGATGAAGCATATAGTTCACCAAATATTTTGTTATCCCCTTTTATGGGGGCTTTGCCTTCAAGAAAATTTATTGTTACGCCAGGTAAGTTAATCTTTTTTGTGTAGGTATAGGTCGCGAATATCTGATTAGTAGAAGTTGGTTTATATTCAAAAGCGGAACGATGACTTAACAGAGCACCAGGGTAGAGATTACCCAGAATCTCAAGAATGTTGCGCTTGATAATTATGGAAGGCTCTTCCTCCATATTAGTTGTGTAGATTCTTGGGGAAATTTTTCTAATTAGCTTTTTGTTATGCATCTTAGATATTTTATAGTTTTCCTTTCTGTCGGAAGAACCAAATAATAATTCACTCATTGTAAAAATTTTCCAGTAAAATTAAAATTGATATTGTAACTTGCATTTTTTTTCTATTATAAGCAATGTTTTTGCAATAATTTTCCAATATAAATATTGTTTAATTGATTTGTAATATTTTTCCAGAGAGCGGTGTATTATAAAGTTTCTATTATGTAATACTGGCAATTTCATATTAGGTGATGTGGAGTTTTAGTATTTTAATATGTTAGTAATTAATGATTAGAATAATTATTTTAATCTAATTATTATCAGTTTTTTTATAGAATAATGT
>JAQICK010000141.1 GCA_027858595.1 Melioribacteraceae bacterium | reverse complement strand
TATTTATACAAGCAATAATTTTAACTATAGTAATATGGTTAGTTTCTCAAGTGCAGTACGCAGATTTGCAACCATTTATTTATTTTCAATTTTAGTTTATGATTAAGTCTAATAATATATTTTTTCTACTCTTTGTATTTATAAATGTGGCAACGCATTCAAATCTTTATTCTCAAGAGCTTTCTAGAAGTACTCAGCTTAAAGCATCCGCAATAGAGCAGATAAACGCTAAAAAGTTTAGTGAAGCTATTGATTTATTGAACAAGTATATATCTTCTGCTCCGAGAGATACTGAAGGATATACTTTGCGTGGAACTACCTTTGAAAGTATTGGACGTTATCAAAATGCTGTGTTAGATTTAAGGAGAGCGTTAAAATTAGATCCTAATAACATCAATGCAAGAACTGCACTAGCACGGACAGAAGATGTATGGCATAAGCAATTAAGAAAAAAAATATTAGGTCACGAAAGAGAAATTGCAATTAATCCAGATTACCCCTTTAACTATTTAGAAATTGGAAAATCATACAGATGGCTTGAAGAGTGGCAAACTGCTGAAGATTGGTATGACCAATACCTTGCTCGGGATGATGGTGCATCGGCAGATGAAGTTATTAGATATACAGAAATTCTTGCAAAAAACAATCACATCACTAAGGGAGAAAAAATTCTTAAAAAATATGTTGATAGATATCCAGAGGATTGGAGACTGTGGAGTAGGTATGGTTATTTTTCACTTTGGCTTAGCAAATATAAACAATCAAAAAAGGCTTTTGAAAATGCTCTTGGCTTCAAGCCATATTTTAAGGAAGCACAAGATGGTTTAGATATTGTCACTCGAAAAGCATACGTTACTCAAAATGATCCGAGATCATTTGAAAAAGAATTTCCGATAGATAGATATTATAGAATACTCAGGCATAATTCTAAAAATGACGAGGTGAGATTTAAGCTTGCCGATGAATTGATTACGGCAAATAGAATTGAAGAGGCATATCAACAGTTAGAGATACTTGGAATAAACTATTCTGATGATTCAGAGTTTAATGACAAATGGGAAAATATAGTGTCCTTGAGGGAAGATACTTATAACAGTAAAATTGAGGAGCTTACAGTAAAGGTAGAGGAAAATCCAACAGACAAAGATGCAGTTCTAAAACTAGCTGAGTATTATCGTCTTCTTGAAGAATATGACGAAGCTACAGACTTGTTAGAAGGATATTTAGAATTGGTTCCGGATGAAAAAGATCCGCGTGTTAAATTTGAGTACGCCCACGCTTTGGCGTGGAACAGATACTTTGCTGAAGCTGGAGAAGTTTTAGATGAATTAATTGAGGAGCATCCAAGTAATTTGGACTATAAATTGTTTCGTGCACAAACAGCAATTTGGACAGAAAATGATATAGACTTAGCTAATGAATATGTTAAGGAGGTAATTGCTAAAAGGCCAAAGAATATTGATGTCCTTGTTGCACAAGCTACATTATTAATAATAGAAGAAAATTTTGATTCTTCTCAAGCAGTTATTGATATAGCAAAAGCAATTGACTCTGAAAATAATGAAGTTATTACTATCCAGACTCGTTTAGATTTTCAAATTATTCGTACTCAAGAGAGAAAAATTTATGAAATTCTTGAGGAAGGGCAGAGAGTCTTGAAAGAGGAAGGCTGTGAAGAGGCAATTCCGTATTATGAAGAATACCTTGAAAAAGCTACCCCGAATAATATTTTTAAAACTGAGTATGGCGATGTTCTCTTTTGTGCAGAGCGTTACGATGAAGCACTAGTAGTATATAATGAAGTTCTAGAAGATGGATATAACTACAGAACAACTCTAGAAAGAGGAAAACTTTATTATGAAATTGGCGATTCACTTAAGTCTCTTAAAGCGTTTAAATTTCTTGTTGAAGAAGAGCCAACAGAATTTCAACCACGTATGTTTCTAGGGGATTCCTATAGTAAAATAGGTGAGGGAGATTCTGCGTTAGCAGTTTACGATACACTTCTCACATGGGAATTAGATTCAATGCAGACTTATTTAGTAGAGCAACGCATTTCATGGATTCCTCCAACAGGTTTAAAAGGTATTTTAAGTTCATTTCCATCAAGTGTTGGAGTTGCACCGCAGGCTCAGTTCTACATGGATAACCTAAGTTTTAGTATGAGCAAACTTGGTGGTAGAATTGAATTAGGTGTTTTTCAATATCTTACATTTGGAGTTTCTTTCTATAGAACTAACACGCAATCAAATTGGGAAAGCCTAGACTCTGCTACCGTACATTTTGTCGATTCAGTTTCTCAAAATGGATTTACTGGAAAGCGAGAATACACCTCTTTCAAAGGTCATGTAATAATTCCTTTTACTCACAACATGGTTCTCTCAGTTGCTTTGGGCCTTCTAAATACTCCTGATCACGAAAGCATAGATGAAACAGAAATTTCATTCACTTACAATAATCCAAATGATTGGGGTGGCTCACTAGTCTATTTTGCAAGCGATGCGAATTTAATATTGTATTCGCCGTATTTAATCGATTTCCATTTTCCTGATAAATCTCGAATGACTGCATCAATACTTAAAATTAGTGGACATTACAGACATTCAACTGATTTAGTATTCTCATCTTTCTTCGATTATTTAACAATGTCTGATGGAAATGAAGGTAATAATTTCCAATTAAAAATGGGATATATATTTACGGAACCGTTCTCAGCTGGTTACGAATATTTTTACCAAAACTATAAATATCCCGATATGGTAGTTTATTACTCGCCTCAAAATTTTGATTCTCATTCTCTTTGGGTAGAATTCAATTTGGAAGATGAAGAAACCACTAAGGTTGTTTTAGGTGGCAAAATTGGTTATGCACCACAAACATCGCAACTTATTTTAGAAGGGCACTTAAATGCTAAATATCAACCAACTTCTAGATGGACGATTAATGGGGGTTTATCTTTAGGACAAAGTTCGCAATTCTACTCTACTTATCGTTATTTCTCATTCAACATTGCAGCATATTGGAGCTTTTGGTAAACAAGAAGATTTTTTTTTGTGTTTCTTAGAAACGTTATTTAACTTTTTTTGCCTTTGCTAACTGCTTCTCTTTAATTTTTACATAAATTAATTTAAATCTTCCTTTTGGACTTTCTCTCTGGTCAATTTCAAAGTTTTTAATTGATTTAATCAGAGGTGTCAACTTTGCAAATCCGTAGTTTCTTGAATCAAAATTGGGTTGCTTTTTTTGTATTAAACCTCCAACATCTCCAAGAAAGGCCCAACCATCGTCATCTGCTAAGTCAGAAATAGATGATGAAATAAGTTTCACAACACTAGGTGTAATTTTATCAACAACATTTTTATTGTCAGATTTATTTTCAATAGGCTCTGTTTCATTTTCTTCCGATTGGTTTTTTAAGATTTCGATATAAATAAATTTATCGCATGCAACTATAAATGGATTTGGAGTTTTCTTTTCGCCAATTCCATAAACCTTCATTCCAGCTTCACGAAGCCTAGTAGCCAAACGGGTAAAATCACTATCGCTGGAAACAATACAAAAGCCATCAACTTTTTCTGAATAGAGAATATCCATTGCATCAATTATCATTGCAGAGTCAGTTGCATTTTTGCCTGTCGTATATCCGTATTGCTGAATTGGAGTTATTGCATTTTCAAGAAGAATTGTTTTCCACTTTGATAAATGTGGTTTAGTCCAATCGCCATAGATCCTTTTGATAGTAGGATTTCCATATTTTGCAATTTCTTCCATCATCTCTTTTACATAAGCCGAAGGGATATTATCACCATCTATTAATACTGCTAAATTTAAATCCATTTGTAATCCCATTCTTTTTCAAAAAGTAAACAAAAAATAATTCAAATACGACATTTTTTTTGAAGAGAATGTCAAAAAGCAATTAAAATAATTAATTAAGAATTTTAGCATAGTTTAATATCACATTTTTCCCACTATAAAAATGTAGAGCATTATTTTTCCATCTCATAACA
>JAQICK010000350.1 GCA_027858595.1 Melioribacteraceae bacterium | reverse complement strand
GTATGAATTAAAACCGGAGCTTTTTATCCAAAATCCTTTGGATTTTAAAACTAAATTATTAACTTTGAAGCAACATTATTATACGGGTTTTTGTAAACAACCTTGTGAAACTTGACAAGTTGGGATATTGCCATTGTCAAGTTTGATTCTGACGGAAATTACCTTTGGATGAAACAAGCTCATACAGAAAACAAGGATGAAGCAAGTGATATTAAAGTTGATAGCAAAGGCAATTATGTACTACTTGGTTATTTTGATGTTAATGATTCTTTAACTCACAAATTAAATTATGAAACTCTAGAAATACCTTCACATGGCGAAAGAGATATTTTTGTAATTAAAATGGATTCAGATGGTAATCCACTTTGGGGTATTAATGGTGGTGGTCGTGAAAATGATTATGCAGGCGGATTAGCACTTGACGAAGATGATAATATATATTTTAATGGATATTATGATGATTCAACCGGAGTTTTTGGTGATACTGAATTAACTTGTGTAGAAGGTAAAGAAGTTGTTATTGCTAAATTAGATTCTCTTGGAACTTACCAATGGGCAGTTTCTGCTTCTGGAACAGGTGATGATTTAGGAACATCCATAGAATATATAAATGATTCTGGATTACTTTTAGTAACAGGATATTTCGAGGAAACAATTTCTGTTGATGGCTCAGACGAAGAATTTGTATCTGCTGGAAATGATGATTTATTTGTCTTTACAATTACTGAAGATGGGAATTATGATAATGGATATACATTTGGTGGCACGGAAGAAGACCAAGGTGAAGCAATAAGTTATGTTCAAGGTTCAGATGGAGATTATTATGTATCTGGAACAATAAGAAGTGATATGAACCTACCTGATAACTCAGTAACAAATTATGGTTATAGAGATATGTTAGTATTACGAATGAAACATGAAAATTTAGTTTGGGCAAAAAGTTATGGTGGTTCTAACCACGATGATATAAACGCGTCTGCAATTGATAATAATGGTAATGTATTTTTTGCTGGTACTTTTAAAAGTACTACTGCAGAATTTGGAACTGAAACCTTAACTAGTTTTGGAGAATTTGATTTATGGATAGGACAAATGCACGAACCAACTCCATTCTCCGCACCTGTTATTCTAGCTATCAGTGATATTCAAGATGATCAAGGTGGAAAAGTTAGAATTGAATTTACTGGAAGTGAATTAGCAAGTTCTTTTACTGTTTGGAGGCAAATTGATACTACTTCAGAGTGGGATGCATTAGGAAGTTTTGATGGTATTTATAAAAATAGATATTCTTATGTTGCTGAAACGTTGGGCGATTCAACTATGAGTGGAATTCACTGGTCAATCTTTAAAGTATCAGCTCATGAAGAGAATATTTATAAAACTTTTTATGTGTCTGACCCTGATACTGGTTACTCAATTGATAACCTAGCACCTGTTGTACCTGGTGGAATTATTGCTGATGGATTTGATGAAATTGTTCAACTCGCTTGGGATGAAAATATAGATAAAGATTTCCAATATTATGCAATTTATCGTTCTTTAGACCCTGAGTTTACTGCTGATACTATGAACACATACACATATACCACCAGTGATAATTTCTTCGGTGATGATGATGTAATTCAGGGTAATACATATTATTATTCTATTGCAGCAGTCGATTATTCTGGAAACTATAGCGAATCTTCTGAAAAAGTATATGCACTTGTAAATGATGTTGATTCAGATTTAGAAATTCCAAAAGTTTATGAGTTAGGGCAAAACTATCCTAATCCTTTTAATCCATCAACAGTAATTAAATTCTCGCTTCCAGAAAGTAGATTGGTTTCTTTAAAAGTATTTAACATACTCGGCGAAGAAGTTGCCACTTTAGTAAATGAAATGAGATCAGTTGGAAATTATGAAGTATCATTTGATGCATCAAACTTAACAACTGGAATGTACATTTACAGAATACAATCTGGTGAATTTACATCAACTAAAAAAATGATGTTGATAAAATAATTCTGTTTAGCAGTTATTCTTTTAT
Organism: Melioribacteraceae bacterium; assembly: GCA_027858595.1. GTDB lineage: Bacteria > Bacteroidota > Ignavibacteria > Ignavibacteriales > Melioribacteraceae > 1-14-2-50-31-20. The sequence continues at coordinate 138 of JAQICK010000350.1, read as the reverse complement.
CACAGTCCCGCCCTTATACGTAATGGCACTAACATAACAGTTTAGAAATCATTATATTTACCACAAAAAAAAGGCGTGGTACTATGAAAAACAACAGATCACTATCAATAAGCACAAAAATATCCTCTACTCAAAAAG
>JAQICK010000471.1 GCA_027858595.1 Melioribacteraceae bacterium | reverse complement strand
CAATCTTATTACTTAAATAAACATCAAAAAAACGATTAAAAAGAAAAGTTGGCTTTAAAGTTTATAGGTGGACTTTTTTTACGGTACAATTCTTGCGTTCCTAGTAACTTAATTTCATTGATTAAACCCAATGGATAAAGACTAATAATAGGACAAAAAATGAATAAAAAAATTTTAGTTTTTCTTTTCATAGCATCATCAATTTTTGCAAATGGAATTTTAAGAACTCAAGGAACAAAAATAGTTGATGCTGATGGAACTGAAATAATCTTCAAAGGAATTGGTCTCGGTGGATGGCTTGTACCTGAAGGATACATGTTCAACATGTCGGGTTTTGCAAATTCCCCAACCGAGATTAAAAACAAGATTATTGGTCTAGTTGGTGAAGCAAATACTGAAACAATTTTTGAAGAGTTCAGAAAAAATTTTGTTACTGAAGCCGATATTGATTCACTTGCAAGTTGGGGTTTTAACAATGTAAGACTTCCCATGCACTACGAATTATTAACACCTCGAAACGAACCTTATGTTTACACAGAAAGTGGATTTACTTTAATTGATAGCTTAATAACTTGGTGTAAAAAAAGGGACATTTATTTAATACTTGATTTGCACGCTGCTCCAGGCGGACAAAGTGCCGAACCAATTAGTGATTATGATCCAAACTTCCCTTCCCTTTGGGAAAGCGAAGAAAACAAAGCTCGCACAGTTGACCTTTGGAGAGAAATTGCTTCTCGATATGTTAACGAAGAAACAATAGCTGGTTACGATTTGATTAACGAAACTGCTTGGGGTGATCTTGGTCCTCAAAATATTGACTTGCGAAATCTTTTTATTAATATAACAAATGCCATTAGAACTGTTGACACAAATCATATTGTTTATATTGAGGGAAATTGGTTTGCAACTGATTTTACTGGGCTTACACCACCTTGGGATGACAACATGGCCTATTCTTTTCATAAATATTGGAGTGAAGTAAACACGAGTTCAATTCAAAGTTACTTATCAATGCGCAGCACCTATAACGTTCCACTTTGGATGAGTGAATCTGGCGAGAACTCAAATTCATGGTTTACCGATTTTGTAAGACTTTTGGATGATAATAAAATTGGTTGGTCTTGGTGGACGATAAAAAAACATGATGCAATTTCTCCCTTGGCATCTGTTCCCGTTTCACTTCCATTTCAAGGGTTAATGGACTCTTGGACTAATGGTGGAACTAAACCAACAGTTGATTTTTCAATGGCAGCATTGCGTTTACAAATTGAGAATTTCAAAATTAAAAATTGCGATACAAATGAGGATGTCCTTGATGCACTTTTTAGGCGTCCGTTTAATAATGATTTAATTCCATTCTCAGAGAATACAATTCCTGGAATTATTTACGGAGTTAATTTTGATTATGGAAATCTTGGAACAGCATTCTATGATGTTTCTCCTAGCAATACTGGTAATGGTAGTTACAACAGTGGTTGGGTTTTTAGAAATGATGGAGTTGATATAGAAGCGTGTAAAGATGTTGTAACAAACGGTTATAATGTTGGCTGGATTGAATCTGGTGAGTGGTTAAAATTTTCTGTTAATGTTGAGCAAGCAGGAACATATAAAATTAAGCTAAGAATTGCTTCTGAAAAATCTGGAGGAATGATTCATCTGCTTATAGATAACACACAACTAACAAACTTAATTTCAGTTCCTGTAACAGGTAATTACCAAAGTTGGCAAACCTTACAGGTTTCAGATATTGAACTTCCTGCTGGAAATCACGAGTTAGTTATCAAATTTTATTTCGGTGGCTTCAATTTTAACTCTATGGAATATGAGCTAACCGCTGTTGGTGTTGATGATGAAAATGAGACAAATTTTAATTTTAACTTGGAGCAAAATTATCCAAACCCGTTTAATCCAAGTACAGAAATAAAATATACAATACCAGCAGAAACAAGCCGCGGCGTGTCCCCACAAAATGTAACTCTACAAATTTACGATATTCTTGGAAGTGAAATTGCTACGCTTGTAAACAAGAAACAAGCACCGGGAAATTATGAAGTTAAATTCGATGCATCTAATCTTCCAACGGGAATATATTTCTATAAATTACAAAGCGGTGATTTTACTCAGAGCAAAAAAATGATTTTACTGAAATAGGAGTCTGTTTTGAACGGTTACAAACTAATTTTAATTATTTCTATACTTACTCTTATAAATCTTGGATGTAGTAAAGATGATTCCTCTCCTATTGAAATAGAGAATCCATCAACGAGTATTGAAAAAAGTGAAAAACGAGGGCTCGCTTACAATTTAACTAATGCCGATGATTTAACTGCACTAAAAAGTGGAGTTTCATGGTGGTATAATTGGTATTTTAAAACTGATGCACCTATAGGATATTATGAGTCTTATCAAATGGAATTTATCCCAATGCTTTGGGGAAGAAACAACTCAAACGATTATACCGAAATTATAGATTTCATTCTAGATCATGAAGAGATTGAATATTTGTTGGTCTTAAATGAACCAAATCTAACGGATCAAGCAAATCTAACTCCTTACGATGCAGCTGTAGAATGGGTGAAATATGAAAAAGTTGTTACTGATCTTGCTGCACAAAATAGGACAATTTATTTAGTTGGTCCAGCAATGACTTGGGGAACTATGACTAATTACTGGGATCCTATTATTTGGCTCGATGATTTCTACACCGCTTATAAAAGCATTAACAATAACCGTGAACCCAAAATTGATTATCTCGCATTTCATTGGTATGACTATGGTTTAGAAGCTCAACTTGATCGACTTCAAAAATACGGCAAGAAAATTTGGATTACCGAAATGGCAAATTGGAATTCACAGATTAATACATACGCAAAGCAAGCCGAACAGATGATACAAATGGTTTCTCTTTGCGAGACTCGTGAAGATGTATTCCGATATGCTTGGTTTATTGGCAGAGGAAATTATCCTGATAACAAACACACATATCTATTTAATCCTACTCCAGGTGAACTAAATGACTTGGGTAAACTTTACATCAGTTTGCCATATCAAAAATAAAGTATTTTAAAATATGTTTAAGGAAAAACAATTATACATTCAGAAGGATTGATAAAAAAATATTTATCCATTTTCATTGTCGCTATTCTGCTAATCTCATGCGGTGATTCAAATGCAATAGTAAATGAAGAAAATATACAGGACACTTCAATAGTTGAAAAGCATGGACAACTTTCTATAAGCGGTACTATGTTAGTTGATAAGAATGGTGAACTTATTGTCCTGCGTGGAATGAGTCTGTTCTGGAGTCAGTGGGGTGGCAATTATTACAACGAAGAAACAATTAAATGGTTACGCGATGACTTTAAATGTACGGTTGTGCGATTAGCAATGGGCGTTGAGTCTGGGGGGTATTTAGATAATTCTTACGATGAATATCAAAAAATCACTTCCACAATTGACGCATGTATAAAGCTTGGAATATATGTAATAGTAGATTGGCACGATCACCATGCTGAAAGTCATCTTAATGAAGCTATAACATTTTTCAACAACATCTCATCCACTTATGGAAATCAGCCAAATATTATTTATGAAATATATAACGAACCTTTCGATATTTCTTGGTCTAATGTGCTTAAACCATATTCACAAGCTGTTGTTAATTCAATCCGTGCAAACGATTCTACTAACGTAATTGTTGTTGGAACTCCAAATTGGTCACAGGATGTTGATGCTGTTATCAATAATCAAATTGATGATCCAAACGTTGCATACTCCCTTCACTTCTATACAGGAACCCATCGGCAATCGTTAAGAGATAAAGCAACTAAGGCTATGAATGCAGGAGTTCCTTTGTTTGCAACTGAATGGGGACTTAGCGAAGCAAACGGTACTGGGGCAATTAATTTAGCAGAATCAAAACTGTGGACAGATTTCCTTGAGAAAAATAATTTAAGTTGGTGCAACTGGTCGGTTATGAACAAAGACGAAAGTTCTGCTGCTCTGTTACCAACAACTTCCGCTTTAACAGGATGGACTGAGGAGCAATTAACCGAATCTGGCAAAATGATTAGAGCTTATCTAATTCAAGAAAATTCTAATTTGTTTAATAATTAATTGGAGACAAAAGTGAAAATAATTAAATGTTTATTTTTGATTTTAATTTTCGCAACACAAATGTTTTCTCAACAAAAGTATTTTGGAGTTGAAGGAAAAAACGTAATTGATCCAAGTGGAAATGTTTTTATTCTGAAAGGTGTTAATCTCGGTAACTGGCTTGTGCCAGAAGGTTATATGTTTAAGTTTCAGAAAGCTAATTCGCCTAGAAATGTAAATACAGTTATTACCGAATTGATTGGTCCATCGGAATCCAAAAAGTTCTGGATTGATTTCCAAAATAATTATATCACATACGATGACATAAAGTATTTAAAATCTATCGGTGTTAATTCTATTCGAGTTCCTTTTAATTACAAATTATTTTGCGATGAAACTTATTTATGGAATACAAACTCGCGTGGATTCGAATTAATAGACCGTTTGCTTGAATGGTGCAGGATAGAAAACCTTCCAATAATGTTGGATATGCATTGTGCCCCTGGTGGACAAACCGGCGACAACATTGACGATAGCTACGGCTACCCTTGGCTTTTAGTAAGCGAAGAATCACAAAATCAAATAACTGAAATCTGGAAAAGCATAGCAACTTACTATGCTGATGAACCATTAATACTTGGTTACGATTTAATGAATGAACCGATTGCTCATTATTTTGAAGACCAAAACTTAAACGGAAATTTAGAACCACTTTATAAAAAAATAACTTCTGCTATTAGAGAGGTCGATCAAAACCATATTATAATTCTCGGTGGTGCAAGATGGAATACAGATTTTACAGTATTCAGCAAGCCTTTTGATGATAAACTAGTTTATGAATTTCATAAATATTGGATGCCTACAGAACAAAAAGAAATTCGAGACTTTCTGAACTTCAGAGATAAATATAATGTCCCAATTTATATGGGTGAATCTGGCGAAAACGATGACAATTGGGTTTTAAGATTCAGAGAGCTTTTGGATGAACATTCCATCGGCTGGCACTTCTGGCCTTACAAAAAAATGGATAACACTAGAGGTCCTGTAAATTTTAACAAACCAGAGTTTTACGATTTAATTATTGATTATGCTGAATCGGATAGAAGTACTTATAAGACTATGCGAGAGAATCGTCCCGACATTGAAAAGGTAAAAACTGCACTTAACGGATTTTTAGAGGAATGCATATTTGAAAATTGCTTTCCAAATAATGG
>JAQICK010000051.1 GCA_027858595.1 Melioribacteraceae bacterium | reverse complement strand
ATACCTAAATATTTCAGACGTAACTTTATTCAATTCGCAGTAAGTTACTTTATTAAAAGAAGTTGCAAAGAATAAATCATCAATTCCCAATCCTCCGGTTAAGTCAATTAAGCTATTTCCAGAAATTAGAGATGCTTTATATTTTGCAGTAAATTCACTTGATGCTTGTTCCAATGGAATTTTATCAAATATTAGTTGTTTTTTAATAAAACTAGGGAGTTTTTTTTTAGCTTTTTGATGGCAATTTACTTGTTCGGCAATTGCACGGTGTGGAAGCAAACTTTCTTTGCTTAATTTAATAGATAGTTCGTGAGGAGAAACATCTAAATTCTCTAACACTACACTAAATATTTTTGGCATTTGTAGTTTTTCAAATTCTTCTAAAAGCATAAATAAATATAGTTTTTATAAATGCAAAAAGCGATTTAATTAACAAATTAAGAGATAATTAAGCATAAGTAATCTAGAGAACTTGATATTATTTAATAATTTACCTACTTTACTTGAAGTAAAAATTTAGAGGTTTGAAATGAAGGATTTTGGCTTAAAAAAATTGTACTACTCAATAAGTGAAGTTAGCAAACTAACTAGCTTAGAGCAGTATATTTTAAGGTATTGGGAAACAGAATTTGATCAGTTAACTCCTTCAAAAAATAGGGCTGGAAACAGAATATATACAAATAAAGATATTAAGCTAATAATTGAAATAAAAACTTTATTAAGAGAACAAAAATATACAATTGAGGGAGCAAAAAAAATACTTTCCGAAGGCAAATCTCGCCCAATAGTGAACGAACCAACAACGCCAGTAAAAATACCACCTAAACGTGATTCCAAAGTTTCCACTTCGCCACCCAGCAAAAAAGGACCAATGGAACTCGATCTTATGGAAATAAGGAATTTTTTAGTAGATTTGAAGTCTAAGTTATAATTAATCGGAACGTGGCGCAGTCCGGTAGCGTACACGGCTGGGGGCCGTGTGGTCGCGGGTTCAAATCCCGCCGTTCCGACACTATTTGCCCAAAATCTAAAATTATTAAAATAAATGAATAAAAAAATAGACTTTTCTACAGATAAACCAACATGCAATTGTGGCGTTTTTGGTATAGAAGGTGATGAAAATGATTTACCTTTAACAACTTATTTTGGTTTACACGCTTTACAACATCGCGGTCAGGAAGCAAGTGGAATTGTTAAAGCATCAAAAAACATTGATGGAAATAGTCAATTTAGGATTCATAAGGGCTTTGGACTAGTCGCGGATGTCTTTTCGACTGGCGACATGTTAACCGATGACTCAAATTGCAAAATGTCAATTGGACATAATAGGTATTCCACATTTGGTTCATCCGATTCAAGAAATAACATCCAACCTTTTGTTGTTAATTATAGGAATGGAAACTTATCTATTGCTCATAATGGAAATTTTACAAACGCTAAATTTTTACGTAAAGAACTTGAAAATGATGGTGCAATTTTCCAAACAACTAGTGATTCTGAAGTAGTTTTGCATTTAATTGCACGCTCTAAGAAAGTAAGCCAAATTGACCAAATTAGAGAAGCTATTGAAGCTCTAGAGGGAGCATTTAGCTTATTAATAATGACAGATGATAAGCTAATAGGAGCACGTGACATAAATGGTGTTCGTCCACTATGTTTGGGCAAAAAAGGGGATTCCTATATAATTACATCAGAAACTTGTGCATTAGATATAAATTCGGCAAAATATATTAGAGATGTTGAACCTGGTGAGATTTTAGTAATTGATAAGTCAACTAAAAATGGACATCCTTTAAAATCGTATAAACTTGAAAAGAAAGATAGCGTAAAACATTGTGTTTTTGAATATATATATTTTTCACGTCCAGATAGTCAAATTTTTGGTGCAAATGTTGATAAAATAAGACGAAAATTAGGAAAGAATTTAGCCCTTAATCATCCTGTAACAGATACTGATGGCGGCAAAGTTATTGTAATGGGTGTTCCAGATAGCTCTAATACTGCTGCAATTGGGTATCAAAATCAATTAGAGAAGCTTGGAATTCCATCCAAATTAGAAATTGGATTAATTAGAAGTCATTATATTGGAAGAACATTTATTCTTCCTGCCCAAAAGAAGAGAGAAATTGGTGTTAAAATTAAGTTTAATACGGTAAAGGGAGTTATTGAAAATAAAACTATTGTGCTTATCGACGATTCTATAGTTCGTGGAACTACGATGAAACAGTTGGTTAATCTTATAAAAGAAGCTAACCCTAAATCAATTCACATAAGAATTACTTCGCCACCAATTTATAATCCATGTTATTATGGAATGGATTTTCCATCAAAGGAAGAATTAATTGCCAACAGATTTGAAAGTATTGAAAAAATTAGGGAGCATCTTGGAGTTGATAGTTTAGATTATATGACTGAGGATGAATTATTGAACTCTATGGTTGATCATTCTCCCATTGATTTTTGTACGGCCTGTTTTACAGGAAAATATCCTATTCCCGTTAAGGATTTAGAAGAGTAAAAAAGTAAATGTTACCGTATATATAATTTGGCAAAGAAAAGCGTCTAACTTATTATTAAACAATAAAATACAAAAAACATTTAATGAAGTCTATACCCTCTATGAAAATTTATTACAAAGAAATATTCAAAGCATCTAATTTAATTAGTGTTTCTAGAATGTTGCTCGTTTTTCCTACGGCATATTTTTTATCTCAGATTAACGAAATAGAATCTTATAGAATAATTGTAATTCTATTTTTTCTGGGAGCATATCTTACTGATTTATTAGATGGCTTTGTTGCACGCAAATTGAATCAAATTACAGAACTTGGTAAAATAATAGATCCTCTTGCAGATAAAGTTTATGTAATGATGATAGTTTTTCAATTATTTTGGATGGAAGAAATTCCAGCTTTTTATTTTTGGATAATTATTTTGCGAGATGTAATTATTTTTGTCGGCGGTATATTTGTATCAAAATTTATTGGAAAAGTGCTCCCATCAAATTTACTTGGAAAAATTACTGTTGCATCAATTGCGGTATTTTTACTTGGAGTTGTTGGCGGAGCAGCAAAAATAGAGTGGCTTTATAATTATTTGTTGTATCAAAGCATATTTTTAAGCTTTGCTTCCGTTATTGGATATGGAGTTAGAGCATACGAAAATATTAAATGGGTAAAAGAGCACAATAATGTTTAAGAATTTCAATTTAGATAAATTAAAAAATGGTCTTTCAAAGACAAAAACCAAACTCTTTGATGGAATTAAAGAGGCAGTAAGCACAAAAGCTGTTATTGATGAGAGCATTCTTGATGAATTAGAAGAATTGCTAATTACAAGTGATATCGGTGCAGATACTGCAATGAAAATCATTGAAAATACTAGAGTTGAGTTATATTACGAAAGTGATAGATCAAAGATTAACATCACTCAAATAATTCAAAATGAATTGAGTGAGGTCCTTGTGGAAGATGAGAATACTTCTTCAAGTCCTTACGAAATTGGCGATAAAAAGCCGCATGTTGTTCTTGTTGTTGGTGTAAATGGAGCAGGTAAAACAACTACAATTGGTAAGCTTGCACACAATTATAAAAAGGCTGGATTAAGCGTTTTAATAGCTTCTGCTGATACTTTCCGTGCAGCTGCAAATGAGCAACTTGAAATATGGGCAAAACGTGCTGGAGTTGATATATTGCAAAAGGAGAGCGGAGCAGATCCTTCCTCCGTAGTATTCGAATCTTTAGAGCAAGCAAAAACTCAAAATATTGATGTTGTATTAATTGATACTGCAGGAAGATTACACACAAAGTCTAATTTAATGAAAGAATTGGAGAAAATCCGTGCTGTAATTTCTAAAGTAATTCCTCACGCTCCCAACGAAGTATTCTTAGTGCTTGACGGAAATTCTGGGCAAAACGCACTTGTTCAGGCTAAAGAATTTTCAAAATCTACCAATTTAACTGGCTTAATTGTTACTAAATTAGATGGAACTGCAAAGGGTGGAGTTATATTCCAAATTTCTGCGGAGCAAAAAATTCCTATAAAATATATCGGTGTTGGTGAAGGTATTGATGACCTTCAAGATTTCGATTCTAAAGTGTTTATTGAGGCGTTGTTTAGTTAAAGTTATTAGTGATTAACCTTTTTGTTTAATTTTGTACTCTGCAAAATTATCATTTTAAAAGTATAGCATAGCAAAGAGGTAAAAAAGCAAATATCAAAAATAATTTGGGCAAAATAAATTTATAAATACTCCAAAATTATTTGTATTTTTAGCATTATTAAAAACATCTAATTTATATGTCAATATTTCAAAAATCTGTTGTAAATAAGCATCTTGCAAATCTTGACAAAGGGCAAGTTGAAAAGGCATATCAAAAGTTTAGAGAGAATTATAATTCAGCAAAAATTAAAGAGATTAAAAATCTAAAAGAGGAAGAATATCAATACGGTTTTTTGCGGGATATTTTTGTTGATGTTTTGGGTTACATATTAAAACCAAATGAAAATTACAATCTTGCACGTGAGTTCAAAAATCAAGGCGACAGCAAAAAAGCAGATGGTGCAATTGTTACAAGGGGACATGTCCCTTTGGCAGATAAAGCAATTGCTGTAATTGAGTTAAAATCCACAAAAACAAAAGATTTAAAGAGAGTAACCGAGCAAGCGTTTGGTTATAAGCACAACCAACCAGATTGTAAATATGTGATTATTTCAAACTTCCAAAAGTTGCAGTTTTATATTGATTATGCAAATGAATATGAGGAGTTTGATTTAATCAAGTTGCAAAGAGATGAGTTTGAATTACTATATTTATTGTTAAATTCTGAATCTATTTTTTCTGATTTACCACTTAAATTAAAGACAGAAACTAAGTTTCATGAAGAGAATGTTTCCAATGAACTATACAAAGATTATTCTATTTTCAAAAGGAAATTGTTTGAGAATTTAATCAAAAATAATCCAGACTACGATAAATTAACATTATTCAAAAAATCGCAAAAACTTTTAGACCGTTTCCTATTTATCCTGTTTGCAGAAGATAGTGGACTTTTGCCACCAAACTCAAATACAAGAGTGATTGACACGTTTAAGAAGTTAGAGGAGCTGGACGCCTACAAAGCCATTTACGAAATCTACAAACAGTATTTCGGTTATCTGAATATTGGGCGTAAAGGCAAAACCGAAGCTGATAAAATTCCATCATACAACGGTGGACTTTTTTATCCAGATGAGCTTTTAGACAACTTAATAATTGATGATGAAATTTTAATTTCTGATTTGTTGAAACTCTCAGAATATGATTTTAATACCGAAGTTGATGTGAATATTCTTGGTCATATTTTTGAACATTCGTTAAACGAGATTGAAGAAATTACTGCTAAGATAGCGGCAACAGCCGCAACAAGGGGACATGTCCCCTTGGCTAGCAAACGTAAAAAAGATGGTGTTTTTTATACTCCCAAATATATTACACAATACATAGTTGAAAACACGGTTGGAACTCTTTGCAAAGAGAAACGAAAAGAGTTTGAGATTTTGGAAATTGAAATAGATAATAGTTTTTATAAAAAAACTGGCAAAAATTCAATAGGACGCGTCCCATTGTCGGAGAAAGGGAAAAAGCTTTTTGAAACTCTTGAAAAATATAAGGAGTGGTTGCTTACTTTAAAAATTGTTGATCCAGCTTGTGGAAGTGGTGCGTTTTTGAACCAAGCTCTTAACTTTTTAATTGCAGAGCACAAAAGTATTGATGACATAATTGCCGAGCTTACAAACACTCCATTGCGTTTATTTGATACAGAAAAATCTATTTTGGAAAACAATCTTTACGGCGTGGATATTAATGAGGAATCTGTAGAGATTGCAAAACTCTCTCTTTGGTTGCGAACTGCTCGTAAGGATAGAAAGCTCTCTAACCTAAACAACAATATTAAATGTGGAAACTCTTTAATTGACGACCCCGAAGTTGCTGGTGATAAAGCATTTAATTGGAATAAAGAATTTCCACAGATATTTAGGGAAAAGATAAAACAAGCATGGCATATAACTACAGCAACACATAATTCCAGATATTCGCAACGCATGTTCGATAATCACATAAAACTCGGTGAACCAATCTGGCTATCGGAACGGGATGAAATAGTAATTTCTCAAGCAGTTTCCGAAATAATAAAAGAAAGCAAAGAGAAAAACGAGGAGATATATTTCCTGGAATATAATATCTGTGGCGACCATCTGCATATGCTCCTCGTATGCGAAAAAGAAGAAGTCTCGAAAATAGTAGGAAAAATAAAGGCAGTAACTGCTAGAAAATATAATATCGAAAAAGGTATTACTACTCTCGCTACGAGCGTAACAAGGGGACATGTCCCCTTGTCAAGAGAAGACGAGCCTTCTCCTTCCTCCTCGTCGGAAGTAGAGAATCTTTCCTCTTCGAAAAGGGAAAAGAAAAAATATAACTCTCTATGGACGCAGAAATTCGGAAAGTCCGAAATAAAGGATAAAGAATATCTACGAAATGCAATAAGCTATATACGCAATAACCGTAAAAAGCATGAACTGCCCGAAAACAAAGAACTAGAAAAAATAGTTGCAGGCATAACATGCACACTCGAACATGCTTTCCGCACTGAATATAGTGGTGGGTTTGATGTTGTGATTGGAAATCCGCCGTATGTAAGGCACGAAGTAATAAAAGAGTATAAACCAGCTTTTCAGAATAGTTTTAAAACCTATTTAAGCACAGCTGATTTATATGTTTATTTTATAGAGTTAGGTGTTAGGG
>JAQICK010000366.1 GCA_027858595.1 Melioribacteraceae bacterium | reverse complement strand
ACAGAAACATTTAACAAAATAAAGAATCTTGAAAACGAGGCTATGGAGTTAAGAACCTATCAGTCAATTGCCTCCACAGTTTTAGATGCAATTATTGCTTTCGATGAAAAAGGAGTAATAACTTTTTGGAATAATGCAGCGACAAGAGTATTTGGTCTCTCAAAAATTGAAACTTATGGCAAGTTTATAGGAAATATTATCGATGAATTCAGCAGAGATTATTTTAATAAAATAATGGAAACTTTAAAAGAAACTAATCTTTTTGAAACTAAAATTCAATTTAAACTTCATGGAATATATAGAACAGTTTCTATTAAGATGTCTTTGGCCGAAGATGAAGAGCCGCAGTCAATAGTTGCTTTGTGCTCAAACATATCAGATAGAGAAAATTTTGAAAAAGCCCTTCGTAATTCAGAAGAAACATTCCGGAATATTGTTACAAACACACGAGAATATATCTGTACATATACTTTAGAAGGAAAAATTACATACAGTAATCCATATTTTATTGAGGAATTTGGATATTCTGAATATGAGTTGCAAGATAAAGAGTTAGCAAGTTTAATTGACCTAGATGAGTTAGATAGTAATAAATTGGATTTTAACTCACTGGCTAATAAAGATTCCGAAGTAATGGAACTCTCTCTAGTAAATAAGAATGGCGAATAAGTTTTTGTTCTTGCTAATTTTACATCAGTCTCTGATTTACAAGGAAATCCTAGATACTATATTGCTGTATTCACTGATATTTCTGATAAGAAAAAAAGTGAGCAAGAGTTAAACTTAATTCGGTCAGTTTTTGAAACAGCTCACGAAGGAATTATTTTAAGCCAAGATGGAAAAATAACTCTTGCAAATATTTCATTTGCGAAAATGTTTGGTTACAAATCAATTAAAGAAGTTTTAAATCTAAATCCACTAGAATTTATTAGCGAAAAAGATAAAGAAACAGCGGAAGAAGATTATCAAGATAGAGGTGCATTGAATGAGACTCTTAAATTTATTTATGAAGGTCGTACAAAGAATAGTGAATTGCTAATTATTGAAAAGGGAATTACAAAATTCACATCATCTAACAAAACAGAATATATTATTGAGTCATATTTAGACATAACTGAACAACAAAAAGCAAAAAGAGCACTCGAAGAATCAGAAGAGAGATATAGAAGTATAACTGAAAATATTGATGATGCAATTTGGACAATGGAGTATGTCAATAAAAAATTAGTAAAATCTTTTATTTCACCTTCCATATTTGAAATAACTAAATACGCCGATAAGGAATTTGAGAAGAATCCTAAACTATGGCTTAGAATAATACATCCTGATGATAAACTAAGTGTTATATCCAAACTGAGAAGAGTTCTAAAAGACCGAGTGAGAAACCAAGTTGAATTAGAATATCGTATTCTCGATAAACAAGGTTCTTTAGTTTGGGTAAGAAATAAACTTAATTTTATTAGAGATGATTTTGGTGCTATTGAAAAGACTTTCGGACTTTTTTCTGATATTACATTAAATAAAAGGAATGCCGAAAAATTACAAAAAACTACAAACGAACTTCAAACCTCAAATGAATCGAAAGACAGATTTATTTCAATTATTTCTCACGATTTAAGAACGCCCTTTAGTTCAATACTTGGTTTTACTGATATACTACTTACGGATGATGATATTTCAGAAGATAAACAAAAACAGTATATAGGATTTATTCAAGAATCCGCACAAAATATGTTGAAACTCGTTAACTCCATTTTGGATTGGACTCGTCTGCAAACTGGAAGAATAGATTATGTTGCAGAGAGATTGAATATTCAAACTGTAGTAAGCAATGCAATTCAGATGTTGACAGGAAGTGCATTGCAAAAAAACGTAAAATTATATTCTACTATCGATCATGAAGTTTTTGTGCATGGCGATAGAAATTTATTGTTACAAGTATTTAACAATTTAATTTCCAATGCAATAAAATTCACTAATTCAGATGGAGAAATATTTATTTCTGCTGAACCTCTTATGGATAAAAAAGTTATTCAATTTAGTGTTAATGATACTGGTGTTGGAATTTCGGATAGAGACATTGATAAATTATTTTCCGTTGATGACAAATATACTACAGATGGAACAAAGGGAGAAAAGGGAAGCGGGCTAGGACTATCACTGGTAAAAGAAATCATCCTAAAGCATGGTGGAGAAATTTCTGTAGAGAGTGAAGTTGGAACAGGAACATCGTTTATTTTTACAATACCTGTTTCATCAACTAAAATTTTACTTATTGATGATGTTCAGTCGGATGTAATCCTTTATAAAAAACTGTTGAATAACATTATGCCTGATTATCAGGTTGAAGTTGCTTACGATGGAGATGAGGGTTTTGAAGCTATTCAAAAAATGGCTCCCGCATTAGTTATTACAGACCACATTATGCCAAAAATGAGTGGCTTTGAATTAGTAAAAAAAATAATGAATAGTGATGAACTCAAATATAAACCACCTGTTATTGTTCTAAGTAGTGATGCAACAAACTCAATTGCAAAAGAATATGAAGAGCTTGGGGTAGAATACACATTTAAGAAACCGGTTGGGTTAACAGTATTTAAAAATGCAATTGAAAAGTCGCTGCAAAAAGCTTTGATTTCATAAGCGAAAGTCGTGAATTGTAATGGCATTTCAATTCGAAATGATCTGATTTTTAGAGATTGAGAAATCTCTTATTAAAATACCAAGAGACAAAAAATAAATTTCAAATAAACTACAAATCATAAATCTAAAATACCAAACACTATCAAGTTTCTAATTTGTGTTTTGCCGTTGGGATTTATTTGTTTTTTTATTGTTTGATTTTTGTTGCTTATAGCTCTAGTGTAAACCACAAAATTTATATTCATATGTTCTGCTATCTAATCTCCACATCCAAAATTGAAAACTTCCCCCATCCTTCAAAATCAAAATGCCACCACTCTGTGGTTATTGGATGAAAGCCATATTTCATCATTGTATCGTTCAATAGCTTTCTATTATTCAAAACTTCTTCTGGTAAGTTGGTGTACGAAGGATGAGCTTTTTCTGTGAAATTATCAAATTTTGTTCCCATGTCAAGTTGAGTTCCAGTAGGGTCAATTATTGTAACATCCACTGCTGCACCCCGATTATGTCTTGAACCAGTTTCTGGATTTGCAACATATCTATCATCAGGAAAAATTTCCCACATCTTTTTCTGTACAGATAACGGACGATAGC
>JAQICK010000246.1 GCA_027858595.1 Melioribacteraceae bacterium | reverse complement strand
CAGTAAAAGTGTAATTAACCCAATTGCATCTTGCTGAAAATCTGATAGCTTAATCTCAACAAATATTTCGTAGAAATAATCAAACCCAATTAGCATTACAATTGCTACAAAACGTAGTTTGATAAAGAAGAGATTTCTTCGCTTTAACGATTGCCAAAACTCTTCGTTTGTATCAATCCAATCTGGAACTAATTTTATCATATAATTTTCTTAAATATATTTTACCAAGTTTTGTCTGTCATTCCCGAATGCTACTGTCTGGAATCTCATGATATTGTATAAGATTCCCACTATGAGCATCCCGTAAAGAGGGATAAGAAATCTTTTGAAATTCACGAGATTTCTCACTCCGACAAACAGCGTCGGAATTCGAAATGACATCTTTTTTCTAAGTCAGATTAGATTAATCTTATAATCTGTTTTATCTTATAGAAGCCTTTGCGTAGCCCCCTCAAAATCAAGTTACGTCTTTGCGAGGTGCTTTATCCTGAAGCAATCTGCCAAATTGTGAAAGATTGCCACACCTCGATAAAAAAAATCGAGATTCGCAATGACAGAGAGGGGTTTTGCAAAGCCTTCTAATAATTGTTAATGGCTTTTACGCTATATACTCTCCACGTTTAGTATAAGTGGTATGTAACAGCTCATGCGATTTATGTCCACACGGACCATCGGTTAAAAAGTTTTCGTAGATATATCCAATATGTGGATTCTCGTGTGATTTACGAATTGGCAAACCTTCATCTTCTGCATAAATAGCTTCTGCACGTTTTGCTCTAATTGTTGCATTGGTTGGTATTGGCTGTCCACCTCCACCAAGGCATCCACCAGGGCATCCCATAAATTCAATAAAATGGCACTCACTGAATTTTCCACCAGCCTTGATATCTTCCATAACTTTTTTAGCATTAGCAGTTCCGTGTGCTACAGCAACTTTTAGAGTTGCACCTTTTAGCCAATCCCAAGTATCGAAATACCTTTTATACATTTCTGGAACTTCGCCAACTTCTGCAATTGGCAATTCAACGTAACGGATGCCTTCAAATCCACGCAATGGAGTTATGTTTGCATTCTCAAATAAGTCTTCAACTTTACCGCCAGTTACTAATTCAACAACTGTTCTAAGTGCCGCTTCCATTACACCACCAGTTGCACCAAATATAAGTCCAGCACCGGAGGCATTTCCAAACGGATCATCAAATTCTGATTTTGGAAGTTCAGGTAAATGAATTCCAGTCTCTTTAATCATTTGTGCAAGTTCGCGAGTTGTTAATCCATAATCGACATCTTTAAAACCTGAATCAACCATTTCTGGACGATTGCATTCAAATTTTTTAGCAGAACAAGGCATCACAGCCACAGTAACAATATCTGCTGGATCAATATTTGCTTCTTGTGCGTAAAGTGTTTTTATAACTGCACCAAACATCTGTTGTGGAGATTTTGCAGAACTTAAATTATCAATATATTCTGGATAGAAATGCTCTAAATATTTAACCCATCCAGGAGAACATGATGTAAACTGTGGAACTTTATTAGCATCCTCTCCTTTCACCAAAGCATTGTAAAGACGTAGTATCAGCTCCGTTCCCTCTTCCATAATTGTTAAATCGGCTGTAAAGTTTGTATCAAAAACTTTATCGAAACCTATACGTCGCATTGCTGTGTTTAACTCACCAGTCATTGAATGTCCAGCTTCTAATCCGAACTCTTCACCAATTGCTGCACGTGGAGACGGAGCTGTTTGAATTACAACATGTTTTTTAGGATTATCAATTGCTTCCCATATTTCATCGCGAGGATCATTGGCACGCAAAGCCCCAGTAGGACAGCGGTTAATACATTGCCCACAATTAATACAAATAACATCCGAAAGTTGTTTGTCGAGGAAAGTTCCTATATGTGTTTCATCCCCACGCCCAACTGCTTCGAGAACACCAACTTCTTGAAGATCAATACAAGTTCTTATGCAACGCTTACACAGCACACACTTATCCATATCACGCACAACAGAGAATGATGAAGTGTCAACTTTATACTTTGGCTTTTCGATATGTCCAAAATTGTAATGATCAACACCGTATTCCTTAGCAAGTGTTTGAAGTTCACAATTGTTATTTCTAAAGCAAGAGTAACATTCACCATAGTGCTCGCTTAACAATAAATCAATAATATGCTTACGAGCCTTACGCACCATTGGTGTTGCCGTATTAATTTTTATAGGAGCTGTTATTGGAAATGCACACGAAGCCTGTAATGTTCTCATATTCTCGACTTCAACTACACAAACTCTACAAACACCAGCAATACAAAGGTCATCGTGATGGCACAATGTCGGGACGTGAATTTGATTATCTCTACACGCTTCCAATATTGTTGTTCCAAGTGGAACTACTAATTCTTTTTCATTTATCTGAATTCTTACTGAACCTCCAATCTGTTCTGGATGTTCTGGTTTTTCTATTCTATGTGGTTTCTGACTTACAGGTGCACGTCCATTTTTTTTATTTTCCATTTTCCACTCCTGCTTCATGTGAGAAAATTTCATCTTTGAAATTCTCAAGTATTGATAAAAACGAATTTGGAGATGATTGACCCAATCCGCATTTTGAGGCTACTTGCATTGTCTTTCCTAAATCTTTGAGTTTATTCAAATACGAAAAAGTATATTCTTCATTTTCAATCATCTCAACACCTTCAAGAAGTTTTGTATTTCCTATACGGCAAGGTGTGCATTGCCCGCATGATTCTTCTACAAAAAACTCCATGAAGTTTTTCAATACTTTTAGCATATCTCTATTTTCATCAAAAATTATTATTGAACCACCTGTTGGAATATCTTCGTAAGATATCTTTCTATCAAATTGTGATTTTGGAACACAGATCCCTGAAGCACCTCCAACTTGAACTGCTTTTGTGTTTTTTGCTCCAACTTTTTCCAACAATTCATTAATTGTGATTCCCCACTCCCACTCATAAACATCAGGTTTTTCACAATCACCTGAAACAGAAAACAATTTAGTCCCAGATGATTTTTCTGTCCCAAGAGTATTGTACCACTCTCCTCCATTCAAAATTATATGTGGGATGCATCCTAGCGTTTCAACATTGTTTACAGATGTAGGCATTCCATTAAAGCCCGTGTTTACAGGATATGGAGGACGGTTACGAGCTTCACCTCTATTTCCTTCGAGCGATTCTATAAGAGCCGTTTCTTCTCCGCAGATATATGCAGCAGAACCCAAAAATATTTTAATATCAAAATCAAATCCTTCTTTATTAAGTATATTTTTTCCTAGTAAATTATCCTTTCGCATTTGCTCAAGAAAATCTTCTAATGATTTTCTTATGTACTCATATTCACCCCGTAGATATACAATTCCATTTTTTGCACCAATTGCGTATCCAGCAATTATCATTCCTTCAAAAACTAATTCAGGATATTCAACGAGCAAAACTCTATCTTTAAATGTTCCAGGCTCACCTTCATCTGCATTACAGATAACATATTTTTCTTCTGCAATTGCAGCTGCCGCAAGCATCCATTTGGTTGAAACTGGAAATCCAGCTCCACCTCTTCCTTTTAATTTGGAATCTTTAACTTCAAAAAGTATGTCATCACGCGAAAGCGATAATGCCTTCCGGACCCCTTCACCTAATGAATAATTTGAAAATAAAACTTTTCCATTTCTTTCTTTTGTCTTTTCCATAATTACCCCACCACTTCGTGAAGATGTTTAACTGCTGTTTCTGGAGTGAGCTTTGTGAATACTTGCTCGTTTATTCCCATAGCTGGACCTTCATCGCATAGCCCAAGACAGTTTGTATATTCAATAGTAAATTTATTATCGTCTGTTGTTTCACCCATTTTAATTCCTAACTCACGTTCAATAGCTTTAACAATTGAGATTTTATTTTTCATATCGCAAGAAATAGTCTTGCAAACACGAACAATGTTACGACCTTTGGGCTCTGAATTTAGAAACGCATAAAATGAAATTACACTATAAACTTCAACTGGTTGGATACTTAAATGACGAGCTACCTCTTGCTGAGCATAATCAGAAATGTAACGGTGTTTTGATTGAATCTCTTGGAGAATTGGGAGTAATGCAGAACGAGCATTTCCATATTTTTCTATAAGTTGTTCAATTTCTTCTGCAAGAAATGTTTTTTCGAATACTAACATGTAACGACCTCTTTCTATTTTATTAAGAATTTTACCTTTTCAATAAGTTCATCCGAAGAAATTGGTTTTTCAACAAAAGCATCTACCGGAACCATTTCTCCAGCACCAAACTCCATTCCTACAGTTTTGGAAATTGATGTGTACATTAATATGGGTGATTTAATTCCATCTCGTCTAAATTTTTGTGCAAGAAAAAAACCATCATCCGGTTCTTCCATCATTACATCCAAAATTATTAATTCTGGTATTTTTTCTTTTACTATTTTGTAACCTTCGGTAGGATTGTCAACTGTGATCACTTCAAAATCACTTGCCTGAAGAATCAATTCTGTTGCGTCAAGAATGTCATGATCATCATCAATAACTACGATTAGTGCCATATTTAACTCCAATTTTTATTAAATTAAAATACTTTTGGATTAAGAATAATTTCTGTTGAATTAAATATGACAATAACTGTGCCTATTGT
>JAQICK010000248.1 GCA_027858595.1 Melioribacteraceae bacterium | reverse complement strand
ATACGTGAAACAATAAACGGACTAACATTTAATTATAGTTATAATAGTTCAAATTCTAGAAGTCCGGCAACAGAATTTGCAAATAGTTGGGGATGGAACGGTAGTGGTAAATATCTTGCTAAGTTTAGTAACGACAATTTTATTTACCTCGCAAATATTCCAATACTTGGAGAGCTATTTAAACTATTTTCAGATTATAAAAATGTTAAGTTTTATTTTACTCCTCAAAGTTTTAATGCTGGTTTAACAACAAAGCGTAATTATAGATTCACTAAAGTGAGAACTGTAGGAGTTGAGGCTGATGTAAGTCGCAATTTTACTGCAAGCCGAAATGCAGGCTTCAAATGGAATATTACAAGTGGGGGATTCTTTAATATTTCTACAACATATAAATTGAGTATTGCTTCGTCATTACTATATCTGTTAACAGACCAAAATGGAAATTCTCGTTCAGAGGATGAAATTTGGAATGATATTTTTAATGGTCACATGTTTGGGCACGATAATAATTATAGCCAAACAATAGGGTTTAATTTAAAACCCAAAATGCCATCACTATTAAGTCTTGATAAATATTTTACAATTACATCTAGTTATTCGGTTACATATAATTGGAAAAATAATTTTTCACAAGCAGAATTAGGTAGAAGTGCTGGATGGGGAAATAGAATAAGTGGATCGCTTCAAGTAAAATTGAAATCTATTATGACTCCAGTTTTTGAATTATTAAATGGTGATACAAAAAAATCTAATAAAAAAAGCACATATAGAAAACCTCCAAGTAAATATTCAAAAAATAAATCTCAAAATGTGGATGCTCAGTTAAAAGATCAGGATGATAAAAATAAATCAAATAATTCAGCCGATAGCCTTGCCATAATTGACGACACTCCTTCCTCATTTAGTAAAGCACTTGGTCTAATGTTAGGAACAATACAATATATTCTGTTCGATTATGATCAAGTTTCATTTAACTTTAGTCAAAATAATACGCAAGGAAATAGTGGATTGTTAGCAACTGCAACTGGATTCGGTAATTTTTGGGGAGCTACTCAAGATGATGATATTGGCCCAAGCAGACTTTACCAACTCGGGTTAACAAGCGATGTGGGTCCAAGAGCTAAAGGGGGAACTCTGTCTGATAAGTTCTCTCAAAAAAATAAATTTACGATTAAAACAAGACGCCCATTATGGAAAGGTGCTAATGTTGATGTTAATTGGAATATAGGTTGGGGCTATAATAAATCTGTTTCTCTGTACGTCGATTCGTTATCTGGTGAACATATTATTACAAATACTACAGCTTCTGGAACTTTAGATAGATCGTTTATGACTTTACCGCTAGCTGGTGCTTCGATAAAAGCAGTTAACGATGCATACAATCCAAATTCTGATGATCCAAATTCAAGTCTTTCTGGTGCCTTTGTAGAAGGTCTAGAATCAATTCCACTTCTTGCAAGTCTGCCACTTTTCCAAGATCTTGCACAATATATTCCACGTCCAAACTGGAGAATTAGATGGAGTGGGTTAGAGAAGTTACCTATGGTGGGAAAAATATTTAAACGTGCATCACTAAATCACGCTTATTCTTCAAAGTATGTTCAGGGCTGGAAAATTAATGCTGATGGAATTGAAGAAACTCAGACTCAAAAAATATCTTACGGATTTTCTCCACTTGTTGGATTAAACCTAACATTTGCCGAGTTGTGGGGAGGAAATATAATTGGTAATATTAAGTATTCTACTAAAAAAGATTATACATTAGCATTGGCAACAAAAGCAACTACGGAAACTTTTTCTAATGATATTAATATAGCTTTAAGTTTTGCCAAGTCGGGCTTTGACCTTCCTCTTTTTGGACTTGCTCTCAAGAACGATATAGAAGTATCAATGGCATATACACAAGGGCAAAACTCAGTTTTAATATATTCAATGGGAGATGATTTTAAAGAAGAGGGAACACCGCAAGATGGTACAAAACGAGTTACTATTGAACCAAGAATTAAATATGTGATGAGTGCAAGAGTTACACTTTCTCTTTTTTATAAGAGAACATCAATTGAACCAGAAGGTGCATCAAGAATTCCTGCTACTACCACTAACGAGGCTGGGCTAGATGTTCATATTTCAATTCAGTAGTGTTAATAATTAAATTTTAATAAAGAGATGAGATAATGGATAAGCAAAGAATATTATGGGTAGATGACGAAATAGAAATGTTAAAATCACATATCATTTTTCTTGAAGAAAAAGGATATGAAATTGAAACTGTTACAAACGGTGAAGATGCGGTTCACTTAGTAAAAGAAAGAAATTATTCCCTCATCTTTTTGGATGAAATGATGGCTGGAATGGGAGGTTTGGAAACTCTTGCAAAAATAAAGGAGATAAAACCAAATATTCCTGTAGTAATGGTTACTAAGAGCGAAGAAGAATCTTTAATGAACGATGCTATTGGAAAAAAAATCACCGATTACCTAATAAAGCCAGTAGTTCCATCTCAAATGTTAATGGTTTGTAAACGTATTTTGGATGGCCAAAAAATATCTGGTGAATATGTGCAACATGACTATTTAAAAGACTTCAGCGAAATAAGTAGGTTATTACTTGACGATTTAAATTATAAAGATTGGATAGAAATATATTTAAAACTAGTCAATTGGGATCTGGAATTAGATGAACATCCAGAAATTGATTTACGAGAAACACTAGATTCACAAAGGAAAGAAGCCAATCAAGAATTCAGTAAATTCGTAGAAAAAAAATATAAGTCGTGGATAAATGATGTTGGCGGAGAAAATACTCCAAAGCTCACAACTGAAATTGTGGCAGATTATGTATTCCCTCAAATAGAAAATTCAAAGGGCCCAGTTTTTCTATTTGTTATAGATTGTTTACGTGCTGACCAATGGCTTGTAATGGAAAAACATCTTAACGATATGTTTAATATTAGTAAAGACTATTATTACTCAATATTACCAACGGCTACGCCTTATTCTCGAAATTCATTATTTGCTGGATTATTTCCGTCAGATATTCAAAGACATTACCCAGATTTATGGGTCTCTGGAAGTGATGATGAAAAGAGTATGAATAAACACGAGAAAGAATTGCTTCAAAACTTAGTTGAGAGGAAAAACATAAAACTCAGAAATGATTTAAAGTACATGAAAATTATTGACCCAGAAGTTGGACGTAATTTTGAAAGTCATATATCTTCTCATCAAAAAACTCACTTTATGGCAGTAGTGGTTAACTTCCTTGATATGGTTGCTCATGGTCGCTCCGATTCTGACATACTTAAAGAAATTGCACCAGATGAAGCTGCGTATCGATCACTTACAAATAGCTGGTTTATGCATTCATCTTTACTAGGAATGTTCAAGAAAATTTCAAAAATGAAGGATGCAAAAATTATAATTACAACTGATCATGGAAGTATACGATCAATGAGAGGCTCTAAAGTTCTGGGTGATAGAGAAGCATCTGCTAATTTAAGATTTAAATATGGCAGAAATCTTAAAGCAGATGACAAACACGCAATATATGTTAAGGACCCATTGGAATATAAACTTCCTCGCCGTGGAGTTACTATAAGTTATATTTTTGCAAAAGAAGATTATTATTTTGTTTATCCAACTGATTATCATAAATATTTATCTCATTACAAAGACTCATTTCAACATGGTGGTATTTCTATGGAGGAAATGATTTTGCCGGTAATTACTATGGAGAGCAAAGCCTAAATGCAACTGCCTTTTAGTACAATAGTGAATTCGGAGGATGAGACAACTCAATTGGCTACAACTTTTGCAGCCACTCTTAAAGCTGGGGATATTGTTGCCTTTACTGGAGATTTAGGAACGGGTAAAACTTTTATTGTAAAATCAATTGCAAAATATTTTGGAATTGAGGATGTTACAAGTCCAACATTTTCAATTGTAAATACTTATGATGAAAAAGTTAAAATTAATCATTTCGACTTCTACAGAATTAAAAAAGTTGAAGAGTTATATGATATCGGTTTCGATGAATATTTATGTGATAATGTGGCAATAAACTTTATTGAATGGGCTGAAATGTTTGAAGAAGTACTTCCATTAAATATTTACAGAATTGTAATTACACATTTAAGTGATTCAAAACGAGAAATTAAAATAATAAGAAAATAAAATATGTCTGAATTTAAACCTATTCTATCAATAGAAACTTCCGACGAGCTCTGTAGTGCGGCAATTATGCTTTCGGAGGATAGTTTTGCTGAAATAAATTTCCAAAAGAAATTTGTTCATTCCGAAAAGCTTATTCTAATGATTTCCGATTTATTAAAAAATGCTGATGTTAAACTAGAGGATG
>JAQICK010000387.1 GCA_027858595.1 Melioribacteraceae bacterium | reverse complement strand
GTAAAACCACTTGTTCCTGTTGCAGAAGCTGCACTACTTTTACTATACGGGTTGCATGTTTTACATGGAATTAAACTTTGGTGGGAAAACCGCCAAGCTAATCCAGAGAAATATGCTGTAGATGCTTCAAAAGAAAATTCAACTTTCTATTCCCGAACTATGCCATACACAGGTGGCATAATTCTTATCTTCTTACTTATTCATTTAGCAACACTTTGGGTTAAATTTAATTTTGGAATGGATGGAACGCATCATTATTACGACGTTGTAGCAACTACGTTTCAATCTTTGCCTGTTGCAATTGCATATGTAATTGTAATGCTTGTTTTAGGGTTTCATCTTAACCATGGTTTTCAATCTGCTTTTCAAACGTTTGGATGGCACCATAAAAAATATACTCCACTAGTTGAGTTTATTGGAACTGCATACGCAGTTATTTTTGCTGTTGGATTTGCTGCAATTCCAATTTATTTTTTCATTCTTTCAAGGGGAGGTAACTAATGATTAATCTTGACTCTAAAGTTCCAGAAGGAAATTTATCCGAAAAATGGACGAACCATAAATTTAATATGAAGTTGGTTAACCCAGCTAACAAAAGAAAATTTGATGTAATTGTTGTTGGAACTGGTCTTGCAGGTGCTGGTGCTGCGGCTACGCTTGGAGAACTTGGATATAAAGTAAAAGCATTTACTTATCACGATTCAAGTAGAAGAGCACACTCAATAGCTGCACAAGGTGGAATTAACGCTGCTAAAGATTACCAAAATGATGGTGATTCTGTTTACAGATTATTTTATGATACAATTAAAGGTGGCGATTTCCGTTCGCGTGAGGCAAATACACATCGTTTAGCCGAAGTTAGTAACAACATAATTGACCAATGCGTTGCTCAAGGTGTTCCTTTTGCACGTGAATATGGTGGAACTCTTGCTAATCGTTCATTTGGTGGTGCTCAAGTATCCCGTACATTTTATGCACGTGGCGAAACTGGACAACAATTATTGCTTGGTGCCTACAGTTCCCTTAACCGTCAAATCAAACTTGGTAGTGTTGAAATGTATCACCGTCGTGAAATGCTTGACGTCGTAGTTGTTGATGGAAAAGCTAAAGGTATTACAGTCCGTAATTTAATAACAGGTGAAGTTGAAAGTCACTCTGCACAAGCTGTTGTTATTGCAACTGGCGGATATTCAAACGTATTCTTTTTATCAACAAGTGCAATGATGTCAAATGCCACAGCAGCTTGGCGTGCACATAAAAGAGGTGCGGCATTTGCAAATCCATGTTATACTCAAATACATCCAACATGTTTACCTCAGCATGGCGAAGGTCAATCTAAATTAGTTTTGATGAGTGAAAGCTTAAGAAACGATGGAAGAATTTGGGTTCCAAATATTGTTGGTGAAAAAAGAGATGTAAACGCTATTCCAGAAGAAGATAGAGATTATTATCTCGAAAGAAGATATCCATCTTTCGGAAACTTAGCTCCACGCGATATTTCATCTCGAAGTGCTAAATATGCTTGCGATGAAGGTAAAGGAGTAAATGGTGGACGTTCGGTTTACCTTGATTTTGCTGATGCAATTAAACGTATTGGTGAACCAGCAGTGCGTGAAAAATATGGTAATTTATTTGAAATGTATGAAAACATTACAGCTGAAAATCCTTATAAAGTTCCAATGCAAATTTATCCTGCCCCTCATTATACAATGGGTGGATTATGGGTTGATTACAACTTACAAAGCACAATACCTGGTCTTTTTGTTGGTGGCGAAGCAAACTTTTCTGACCATGGTGCTAACAGACTTGGAGCAAGTGCTCTTATGCAAGGTCTTGCGGACGGATACTTTGTTCTTCCTTATTCAATTGGCAATTATTTTGGAAGTGAAAAACCAGAAAAAGTTGATGTTAAAGGTGCTGAATTTAAAGCAGCTGAGGATTCTGTAAATGCGAGTTCAAATAAATTGTTATCAATTAATGGCAAGCAAACAGTTGACGATATTCACAGAAAACTTGGTGATTTATTAATAGATAAAGTTGGAATGTCTCGTGACGAAAAAGGACTTAAAGAAGTAATCACCAAAATTAGTAATCTACGTGAAGAATTCTGGACTGATGTAAAAGTTGTTGGTAAATCTGAAGATATAAATATGAATCTTGAAAGAGCTGGCAGAGTTGCCGATTTCCTCGAGTTAGGAGAGTTGATGGCTGTAGATGCTTTAGATAGAGATGAATCTTGTGGTGCCCATTTCCGTGAAGAACATCAAACAGATGAAGGTGAAGCAATTCGTAACGATGAAGAATACGCTTACGTTTCCGCTTGGGAATTTGAAGAACCTGGTAAATGGAAACTTCATAAGGAAAATCTCGAATTTGAATCTGTAAAATTAGCTACAAGGAGTTATAAATAATGAAAGAGCAAAATATTAATTTAACCCTAAAAATTTGGCGGCAAGAATCAGCAAAAGCCAAAGGTAATTTTGAAGAATTCAAAGCATCAGTTTCACCCCACTCATCAATTCTTGAAATGTTTGACGAGTTGAACAATAATCTTGAGAAAGAAGGTAAGGACCCAATTGTTTTTGAAAGCGATTGTCGCGAAGGTATTTGTGGAACTTGCGGATTAGTAATTAATGGTCATCCACACGGCGAAAAAAAGAAGACGGCTACTTGTCAAATGCACATGCGCTCATTTAAGGAAGGCGAAACTATTTATATTGAACCTTTTAGAGCAAAAGCATTTCCTGTCCTTAGAGACCTTATGGTTGACCGTGAAGGTCTTGATATAATTCAACAGGCTGGCGGATACACGTCATTTAATACTGGTAGTGCACCAGATGCAAATGCAATTCTAATTTCGAAGGAAACTGCATCGCTTGCATTGGATGCTGCTGAGTGTATTGGTTGTGGAGCGTGTGTTGCAGCATGTAAAAACTCTTCTGCGATGCTATTTGTTTCTGCAAAAGTATCACAGTTTGCTTTACTTCCACAAGGACAACCAGAACGCTACGAGCGTGTTCAAAATATGGTTATTGCTCATGACGAATCTGGTTTTGGAAGTTGTACAAACACCTACGCTTGCGAAGCTGAATGTCCTAAAGGAATTTCAATTAGTAACATTGCACGAATGAATCGTGATTACTTTGTTTCAAATTTGAAATTGCAAAACGTATAATATTTTATTTCAGATAAAAAAACCAATCTCAAATAATGAGGTTGGGTTTTTTATTTTGAAATTTCACTTCTTCCTTCGCAGATACCCGAAATTTTTTTTAGTGATTTTTACGAATTTAGATTTCTTTTTCTCAAATAAATCATAGTTTTCACTTTTCAAGCATTTCATAAAATTCTTTTCTCAAAATTCCCATAACATAAAAATCAACATATTCATTATTGTGATACATAGCTTCGCGAAGAGTTCCTTCAACTAGAAATCCAGCATTTTTATATGCTTTTATTCCTTTAATATTACTACTTGCAACATGGAGTTGAATTCGGTTAAGATTTAAAACATCAAATGAATATTTCAAAACTAATTTTGTAGTCTCTTTCCCATATCCTTTTGACCAGAAAAGGGGATTATAAATAGCAATGTAAAAAGTAGCAGAACGGCTAATGTGGTCAATTCTAAAGAGACCAGTAATTCCAATTGGTATATTTGTTTCGCTCTCACAAATTGTAAAAATTTTGTTTTCAATCTTGGAAATCCATTCAGTTATTTTTTCTTTTGCGTTGATTTTAGTCAAAGGGGAGTGAAGGAATAGAGAATCTCTTACTTCTGCATTGTTTTCACCAAGATGAAATAAATCTAAATCACTCGCTTCACAATAAGGGCGTAGGTAGACATTATTTCCTTCAAAATTTTTTATTGTTTTTTCCATAAAACCACCTAGTGATATATCTAAAAATTATTAATGTTTTGTCATATTAAAATAACTTCTTATCTTTCAAAGGAGTTATTAGAACTATTCTAAAAACCAAATTTAATAAATCCTTTATGCTAAATGGAAAAAAATGAGACAAATTATTAAATTATTTATCCCAAATTTATTACTAATGCTATTGCTTTTTGCTTGTAGTAGTGCAACAATTGACGATAAATCTTTACCGAAAGAGAATCGAATTGAAGAACTTAAAAGTCATTTTGCAAAAAAAGAATTTCAATTTGAAATTCCCTCTGGAAGTAAAATGGACTCAGTTATTATAGATGATGTTAGCCAATTAATTAGGATTGAAACAAATGATAGATTTTCTTTTCGCCCATTTAGAGTTAATGACATTGAAAATATCAAAAGTGAAATTAGAACGTTCTTTGGTCCTAAATATTTCAATTATGATATTGACGTATATTCACTTGGAATGCCAATTGAAAAATTGATTCCAAATTATTATATGGAAAATAAAAACAATATCGACTCAAGCAGAATAGCACAAAGAAAAAGTATCAAGCAACTTGTAACCAATGTTGATAAGGGTTTCAAAGTATCAAAAGGACTGGACGGAAGACATATTGCGTTGTGGCACAGTCACGGATGGTATTATCATCATAAATTAAAAAGATGGATGTGGCAACGAGCTAGGCTTTTTACTGCTGTTGAGGATTTAGGCCCTTTTACTTTTACAGTCCCATATTTAATTCCAATGCTAGAAAATGCTGGGGCTAATGTCTTTGTTCCGCGAGAAAGAGATGTACAAACAGAAGAAGTTGTAATTGATAATAATGGATCAACTGATGGCGAATATCTTGAGGTTGGAAACTGGACTAATATTGATTCAACAGGTTTTGCCATTGGAATTCCACCTTACGCTGATAATTTGAATCCGTTTTTGCAAGGAAGTTATAAAAAAACAAATTCGTCTAAAGATGGGAAGGGAAGCGTTAGCTATATTCCAAATTTTAACGAAGCTGGTGAATATGCAGTTAATATTTCATATTTCCATTCGGATGAAAACATTAGTGATGCTAAATATAAAGTTTATCATCTTGGTGGAATAACTGAGTTTAGTGTTAATCAACAAATTGGTGGAGGAACTTGGATTTATCTCGGTACATTCAAATTTGCAAAAGGTAAAAATAAAAAAAATGGACAAATAATTCTTTCAAACCAAAGTAGTGAAGATGGCTTCGTAACTGCAGATGCTGTTAGATTTGGTGGTGGAATGGGGATTGTTGAACGGGAGGGAACTACAAGCGGACGCCCAAAATTTGTTGAAGGTGCACGTTATTATTTGCAATATGCAGGAATGCCTGATACTCTTGTTTACAGTTTAAACGAAGAGAAAGATTATAACGATGATTACCAAAGCCGTGGTGAATGGGTTAATTTTTTAACGGGTGCTCCTTTTGGTCCAAATAAAAATAGAAGTGCAAAAGGTTTAGGAATTCCAATTGATTTATCATTGTCATTCCACACTGATGCTGGAATTACTACAAACGATACAGTAATTGGAACTTTACAAATTTATAGTCTAGAAGATTCTGAGGATAAACAAACTTTTCCTGACGGAATTTCTAGATTAGCAAATCGAGATTTATCTGATATTATGCAAACACAAATTGTTGATGATTTACGTGCGAAATATGATTCTGCCTGGACAAGAAGACAAATTATGGAAGCCGGTTATAGTGAAGCATTCCGTCCAAACGTACCGGCTACATTGTTAGAACTATTATCACATCAAAATTTGCAAGATGTTAAGTTTATGAATGACCCCCAATTTCGCTTTGATGTTTCACGTGCTATTTATAAATCGATGTTACGATTTTTATCAGCACAAAATAATTTTGAATATATTGTTCAACCTTTGCCAGTAACTCATTTTGTAAGCAGTTTGTCATACAATGGTAGTGTCTCGCTTTCTTGGAAATCACAAGCTGATCCAATTGAACCCACTGCTACAGCAAAGAGGTATAAAGTATATACTCGCGTTGATAATGCTGGGTTTGATAACGGAGTTGTTGTTTCAAATCCAAACTTTTCAATTGATAAAGTAAAACCAAACATAATTTATAGCTTTAAAATTACAGCCGTAAATGAGGGTGGTGAAAGTTTTCCATCAGAAATATTATCTCTATCATGGAATGGGAAAGAAGAAAATCCAGTTTTAATTATTAATGGATTCGATAGAATATCAGCTGGAGCAGTAGTTGAATCAGAAAACTTTTCTGGATTTGTAGGTGCAATTGATGAAGGTGTTCCTGACAAATATGATATTGGCTTTGTTGGTGAGCAGCATAATTTCACACCTCATTCAAAATGGAAAACAGACGACGTACCTGGACACGGAGCAAGTTACGCCAATATGGAAACGAAAATATTTATAGGTAATACTTTTGATTTTCCTTTCGTGCATGGAAAGTCTATTTCTGATGCAGGTCTTTCTTTTATTTCTGTTAGTGATGAAGCAGTTGAGGACACAATTGTAAATTTGAACAATTTCACTTTTGTCGATTTAATTTATGGCGAAGAGAAAGAGACAAGTTGGCAAACTCCATTTGCTGATTCTATCAACGGGAAACGATTCAAAATATTTCCAAATAAAATGAAGCGAGTAATTACGGAATATTTAAATAATGGTGGCAACATCTTTATTTCTGGATCTTATATTGGAAGTGATATGTTCATTGACCAACCAAAAGATTCCGATGATGTGAAATTTGCTACAGAGATACTAAAGTATAGATTATCGTCAGACCATGCTGTGCGAACTGGAGGTGTTAAGAGTTCAAGTAATATCATAAAATTAGCTTCTCCAACATTTGAATTTAACACACAATACAGCACTGATATATATCGTGTTGAAGCTCCAGATGCAATTGGAGCAATTAATGGTAGTGAAACAATTTTAAGATATTCTGAAAATATTTACAGCGCAGGAGTTGCATATCGTGATAGTTACGGAGTTGTTGTTCTTGGCTTTCCGTTTGAAACAATTACATCGGAAAAAACTAGGAATGAATTAATGCAGTCAATTATTAATTATTTTAAAATCAGGTAGGTATTAACAATGAGTAAATTATTATTAATAATATGTTTATTAGGTTCAAATCTAATTCTATCTCAGAACTATTCTGAAATTCATGATTTTGTTACCAAACATCAAAATTCAAAATTACTCAAAAATGCATCATGGTCAGTATCTGCAAGATATTTAGATAGTGGAGAAAAAATTGCTTCGCTCAATTCTGAATTAGCCATTGCTCCAGCTTCAAATATGAAGTTAATTACAACTTCTGCTGCTTTGGATATACTTGGTGAAGATTACAAATTCGTGACCAGAATTTATTCGGATGGTGAAATTGATAATGCTGGGAACTTGATGGGAAATGTTTATATAGTTGGAGGAGGTGATCCATCTCTTGGCTATAATCTTGTTGAAGGCTCATTATCTCTTGATGATTTAATGGCAAGTTGGATTAAAGCCTTTAATGATAAAGGGATTAATTCAATTAGTGGAAATATTATGGCTGACGATTTAATGTATGACCGAATTCCAATACCTGATAATTGGGTTTGGGTAGATCTAGGTAATTACTACGCTGCATCAACATCAGCATTGACTATTAATAATAATCTTTATTTTCTCTATTTCAAACCAGCGGATAAGGTTGGTAAATTAGCAGAACTAGTTCGTACCGAGCCCAAAATTGATAATCTTGAATTTGTAAATTATATGAAAACTGGTAGTAAGGGTTCTGGGGATAATGGTTACGTCTATAATGCTCCATTACAATTTAACGCTACTTTGCGTGGAACAATTCCTCAGGGTAAAGATGAGTTTTCAATAAAGGGTTCAATTCCAAATCCACCACTTTTTGCAGCACAGTATTTCCGAAATGAATTAATTCAAAGTAATATATCTGTAAAAGGTATTGCCTCTGTAATTGAGAAAAAAGTAAATTACACTGAAGATAAACTTATTACTGAAACGTTATCTCCGCCTTTGAAAGATATTATTTTTATTGTAAATAAGAAAAGTGATAATCTATATACAGAGATGCTACTCAAAGCTATTGGTTTTAAGGCTAAAGGTGAGGGAAGTGTTGAAAAAGGAATTGAAGCAGTAGAAGATTATTTTAAGAATAACAAAATAAACACAGATGGATTAATGATGTATGATGGTTGTGGACTTTCTCGTTCAGATGCTATAACGACCAATCTTATGTGTGATTTGCTCACGATGATTTCATTAAAAAGTTATTTCCAATCATTCTTTAAGTCACTTGCATTTGTTGGTAATCCAAATGATATTAGTTCATACAGTAATTATGGAATTGGAACTCCTATTGAGTTGAATGCACATTTAAAATCTGGAGTTATTGAAAGAGTTAGAGCATATTCAGGATACCTAAAAGATATGAATGGCAGGCCAATTGTGTTTTCAATGATAGCAAATAACTTTAATGGAAGTGGTTCGGCTGTTTCTAATATTCATAAAGAAATAATGATTAAATTAGCAGAAATAGAATAGAAAAAACAAATATCAAATGATAAATAACAAATAAATCCTAAAACCAAAATCAGAATGTCATTGATTAGCTTGTTTGTGATTTTGATATTCAAGGTTGTTATTTATTTGAATTTTATTATTTGTGTTTTGAAATTTATAGTTTATTAATAATTGGGAATAGAATGAAAAAAATAATATTGGTATTTATGGTGTTACTCTTTGCAGTAACAGTAAATGCTCAACAGAAATTTTATCAAATGAGTAAGGCAGAAATAAATACTCTTCTTACAGAAAAATCTTCCGAAAACTTAACCGTTACAGAACGTATGACTTTCTACTCCGAAATGTTCTTAGGAATGCCATACGGGCTTACCTGCGTTGGTGATGGACCGTATGCCTTGTACGACACTAAACCACAGCTAACATTTGACACAACTAACTGCATGGTCTATTGCGAGGATGTGCTTGCCCTTGCAATTTCTGATAGTTACGAAAACTTTTTTAATAATCTTCAACAAATAAGATACAAAGATGGTATTGTTGGAATGAAAACACGTAACCACTACACCATAGGCGATTGGCTTCCAGAAAATTTGTGGTTACTACACGATGTTGCAAAAGAGGTTGCTGGTGATAATGCTAAAACATTAACCCGCACAATATCGCATAAAAAATTCTTTGCCGGAAAAGGAATGGAAGATATGCGTTACGTAAAAGATGATAGGACAATGACAATTAATTACATTCCATTCGCTGCTTTGTTGGAAGCAAAAAAGAATTTCCAAGATGGAGATATACTAGCACTTATGTTTAAGAACTTGGACAATATTTTTTCTGGGCATATGCTAATGGCTTACGATACTCCAAAAGGAAAAGTAATACGAGAATCGTCACTAAGTAAAGCTACTGTGCTCGATACTCCATACGAAGAATGGGTTGCAAATTTCAAAAATTCTAAAAAATATATTGGCATTGCACTTATGCGTGTAAACGAAGATATAAATCAAAAAGGGAAAATAATTTTGCCTTGGCAAGTGAGCAAGCTTAGAAATAAAAAATAATCGGAAATGTGAAAATTGTCATTTCGATCCCGATGTTTTTATCGGGAGAGAAATCTCGAGTGATTCTAAGAAACATCACTTAGGAATTAGATTCGAAATGACAATTAATTATATGAAAGAGTATAAAGGGAAGCAAAAGTAATATGACTTTACTACCAAAACGACAATTAAATCTTACACAGACTTCTTCTATTATTATTGGACAAGTTATTGGCTCCGGAATTTTTATCAACATTCCAATTGTAGCTGCTATTGCTGGCAATTCTTGGATTGCAGTATTGATATGGTTTATTGGTGGTTTAGTTTGGCTTCCTCAAATATTTATTCTTGCAGAAATGGGAACAGCATATCCTGACCAAGGTGGACCTTATCACTTTATCCACAAAGCTGGCTCACCATTTTTAGCTTTTATTTATACTTGGACTGCCTTCCTAACCAGCGATACTCCAACCCTTACTATTATTGGGTTATTAGCTGCCGATGCATTAAGTTTTTTCTTCCCAAGTTTAGGATTAGGAATTTATGCTAAAATATTTGCAGCAGTATTAATTGCGGTGTTTACTGCCATTCAATATAGAAGCGTGAAAACTGGAGGAAATGTTCAGGTCGTTTTAACTTTCGCAAAAC
>JAQICK010000071.1 GCA_027858595.1 Melioribacteraceae bacterium | reverse complement strand
ATGTTAATCTTTCCTCTGAAGTCCTTGCGTTTTTCCTTTGTGAACTTTTTAAGTTGTAATACCTTTGGTGCTAGAAATTTTTTGCCTTCATTAAAATCTATACAACTTTTTTAGCCATTGTTCTATAAACACCAATTACAACACCGACTATTTTAAAATTATGATGAGTTTCTTCAATAATTATAGGTTCACATTCTGGGTTTTCCGAATGGAGTTCAATTACATTATTTTTCTTTTGGAAACGTTTTACAACGGCTTCGTTATCCAAAATAGCGACAACAAACTGTCCATTTTCTGCTTGCAGATTTGGGTTTACAATTACGATGTCACCTGTAAAAATGTAAGCATCTTTCAGGCTATCCCCTTTTACTTTTAATAGAAAAGAATCATTTGGAACGTTAGCAATTGTTGGTAACTCAACTGTATCGATTGAATCTGGATATATAGCAAGAGGATTTCCAGCAGCCACCTCACCAAGAATAGGGCGAGTAATAAAATAGTTGTTGTCAAAAGTAAGTTCAATTCCTCGAGAGATTTTTGGGTTACGCTTTATAAACCCTTTCTTTTCAATAGCTTGTAAATGTTGCTGCACAGTTGAACGGTTTGTATATCCAAAATACTTTGCAATTTCAGCAAGAGTTGGAGTTTTGCTTTCGCTTCGTAGTTCAATAAGATAATCTAAAATATTCTGCTGTATCTTTGTTAATTCTTTTTGCATAATTTTCTCTATTTATTATTCACCATACAAATGTATGGTGCAATTTATAGATAAAAGAATAATTTCACAAGAGAAATTAGTGCGGATTAACTTTTAGTGAATTGGATTTTATAGAAATATGTTTGGCAAAAAAAATCAGTTGGATATTTAGAAATATCCAACCGTTTTACATCAGAAGATATTATTTAACACTGTCTCTAATTTATCACATAGGATTGGTTTTGAAATAAATTCGTTAAAACCAGCAGTGATAAATCTCTCTCGATCGCCTGGAAGAACATAAGCTGTAACTGCAACAATAGGTACATCAATATATTCAGGCATTTTTTGAATTGCTCGCAAAGCGTCTAATCCATAATACTCACCTTGCAAATTTATATCCATAATAATAAAATCATATTTATTTGCTTTAAGCAATGGAATTGCTTTTTCAAAGCTATTTGCAAATTCAATAGATTTTAATTGTTTCATCTGAACTTTAAATAAAATTTGAGAATCTATTTGATCTTCAACATAAAGACATGAAAGATCTTCAAACCTAACTTCGTCCGCACCACTAGCTATCTCTTCTGCTACTGCAACTTCTTCTTTTTCAACTATAACATTCTCTGGAACTACTTCAGCAACATTAGGTGTTTGTTGAATATTCTGTCGAGCATTAGACTGGTTATTTACATTTTGATGAACAGAAATTGGCTCTCGTTTTTCTTCTTTTACATCAGAAGGTTGCGGTTGAACTTCGGCAACTATTTTTTCAGTTTCATATTCGTTTTGCGATTTTTCAACTGCTGTTTTTGATACTAAAGGGATTGCGTTGTTTAATATTCTATTTGCCTTCTTTTCATCAAAGCGAATTGGGAATGTAAATCCAAATTCGAATGGACCGCCATACTTATTAATTGTACCACTACTCTCAGCAAGTAAGTTAGAAAGTTTAAGAGCAAAGCGTAACATAAAACGAGAAATTCCATATTTATGTCTGATTACATTCTCATCACCAGTAAATATTTCATTTAAATCTTTAACCAATTCTTTCGAAATTGCATTTCTATCATCTTTAACTGAAACGACACAATGTCCAGCATCTGATTGGTAAGCAGAAAGGAATATTTTCTCCCTCTTAGTTGCACGCATTGCAAATTCTACAAGCAGAGTTGTAAGAGTTTGTAATTTACCTTCATCCGTTTCAAAAACTAAGGATGATGAAATTTTTCCATAAGAAAATTCTTTACCAAGGTTTGAAGATACCTTTTTGATATCTGCTTCAATTTGATCTATCAACTCAACAAAATGTACATTAGTAGGATTAAACTCAACTTTATTTTGCTCTAATTCAGTGTACTGAACTGCATTGTCCATCAACTGAGAAAGTACTCGTTGGTTTTGTTTAATGATATCCGCAGCTTCTTTTGCTTCTTCGTCCGAGTCATCAGCGTTTTCTGCCAATTCTTGAGAGAACCCAATAATTACATTTACAGGAGTTAAAAGCTCGTGAAAGAAATGACCTAAAAATTCCGTATCCAAACCGCCTTGCTGTTTAACCGCTGGAGCCACATCGACATACTCTTTTTCTACTACCCTAACTATTTCTTTTTCCATTTTAGCCATTATAGAAAAGGAAGTCACTTCTTTATTTGCTCCAAATATTGGAGTTGCAACAATCTCAGCCTTAATGGAATTTCCCTCAGAATTTTTAAGTTCACAATTGAAATTAACTTTTTGTGGTCTTGCACTATGCATAATAGATGTATTAACTTTTGCTCTGTATTCGTCAGTAACCAAAGATAAAAATGACCGCTCAATTAAGAATTTGTTCTCAAATCCAAGTTTTTCATAAGCGCTTTTATTGGCTTCTTTTATAAATCCATCCGCATCGGTTAATAGAACAATATCACTAGTGTTTTCAAAAATTAAATTAAATTGGTCTGCTATTTTATCGCTATCGGAATTTTGTGAAATATCGCGAACAATATTTAAGTGTGCTCTTGAATTATTGTATTCTACACCAGATTTACTAATTTCAACTTCAATAGTTGAGCCATCTTTTTTCTTTTGTCTCCAAGGACCAGTATATCCACGTTCCATTGTATTACGTGATGACGATTCAACTAATGTTTGAATATCTTCTGGTGCATATAAATCTGTTAAATCCATTGCTAAAAATTCATCTTCTCTGTATCCGTAAAAGGATAATGCAGCTTCGTTCACTTTAAGGAATCTAAGATTATCTATTCCATAAATAAACATCGGATCTGGGCTAGTGTACATAACCATATCAAATGCTTTTTCACTTGAACCGCTATTTGTGTTTTTTTCGTAAATTTTATTGAACGAGAAATAATATCCATCTTCTGAATTACTGCTAAGGTATTTGTATTCAAAGTGATATTCATTTTTCCCTATTTTAATATTAGCACCAGATTCTTTTAATATTAGTTTGGAAAAATCCATATTAAATATTGATTGAATATTCTGGTTTTTCATAGATGTAGGATTAAGATTAAATTCTTTGTAAAATTTATTTGAAAAAGTTTGAACTATAAAATCTTTT
>JAQICK010000256.1 GCA_027858595.1 Melioribacteraceae bacterium | reverse complement strand
AATACATCATATTTCTTGTAAAACTCAGTAAATTTATATTTTTTGGAAAGTATTAATTCTTCTACCGAATCTTTCATCTCTTTTGTTGTCATTCCTGAAGCATAGGCAGCTCCTACAATTGCCCCAATACTACTGCCGGAGATAATGTGAGGTTTAATTCCTAATTCTTCAAATGCTTCAAGAATAATGATGTGAGCTAATCCGCGTGCTCCACCTGCACCGAGTGCAATTCCAATTTTTTTCATGTGCGAAATATAAGGGAAAGAAATAAGAATTGAAAAGATTGGACGTTGAAAATGAATGATTAATTATAAAAAAAATTATAAAATAAAATCTGTCATTTCTAATTCAGCAAAGCGGAATGAGAAATCTAATGAATTATTGGAGATTTCTCACATCCGTTCGAAATGACAAATGACAATCTTGAAAATCAGTGTTCTATTTTTCTACTTTAAAAACAGAATCAATAACGGTTCCATCAACCCATTTAATTATTGCAACAACTTCATCTTTATTTACTTTTGGTTTTGCTGGTTTGCCACCGCAGATTTCGTTTACTTCTTTATAAATCTCTTTAATTGTTTTAATTGGAAGTCCGCTTCCTTCAACGGCTTTTAACAAATCTTTTCGTTTAGGATTTATTGCAATACCACGCTCTGTAACAATAACATCAACAAGTTCACCTGGTGCAACAAGAGTTGTTACTTCATCAACAATCACTGGAATTCTATCTCGGAAAGATGGAATTGCAAGAATTACAGTTTTACCAAACATACAGTTTTGCCATCCACCAATTCCGTGAAGAAGATATCCATCGGAATGTGTTACAACATTTGCATTAAAGTTTATATCAACTTCAGTAGCACCAAGCACAACAGCATCAATCATTGAAGCGAAATTTCCTTTTCCGTGGAAGTTGTAGCTTGTAAATGGACTTGTATTCAAGTGTCCACTATTCTCACGCATCGAACGAACACCTTCAAGATCAAATGTTTGTCCATCAAGAATATAATCGGTTAAATCCTCTTCAAGCATTTCAACTAAATACTTTGTGCTACCGCCACGTATAAATCTTGCTTTGATATTTTTCTTTATCATTTTCTCTTTTAGATAAAGGGCAAACGCAAGATTTGTTCCACCAGCACCAGCTTGGAAAGAGAATCCATCTTTTAATATTCCAGAATGCTCTAAGAAATCGGCAACATATTCTGCAATTAAAAGTCTATCAGGACTCTTAGTTACTTGAGTTGTGCCAGAGACAATTTTTGCCGGATCACCCAGCGAATCAACTTCAACAACGTGGTCAACATTATTACCTTGAATTTGCCAAGGTGAGCATGGGAATGGAATTAGATTATCAGTAACAACAATAACATTATCCGCATACTCAGAATCCGCTAGAGCAAAACCAAGTAATCCACAAGCCGATTTGCCTCTGTCACCAGTGGCATTTCCCAAAGGATCGGCTGTTGGAGCAGCTATTACAGCAATGTTAACATGCACATCTCCATCTTGTATTGACTGATAACGTCCTCCATGTGAACGAAGAACGCCAGTGCCTTTCATTTTCCCTTCAGAAGTATATTTCCCAAGCGGCCCATTCATAGAACCTTCAATGTGGTGAATAGTCCCATCTTCCAAATATTGAATTAAATGTTCATGAACAGGGAATGAAGCACTTGGGAACCAACGGATATTTTTCACACCCATCGAATTAATTGTATCAAACAATATGTTAGTTAATATATCACCGTTGCGTAAATGATGATGAGTTGAAATGGTCATCCCATTTTTTAAACCAGCTTTTTTTAGAGCTTCGCACAAATTCTTTGCAACTTTATTTCCGTCAAGAGGGTAGTCGGAGCAACTTTTTATTGGAGCACCATATTTATTTCCTGTTGGCTTATATTTATTAACTCCTTTAAATGGAATAACTTTTTTACCGTTTATTTCTGTTGGGACTAATCTGCCAGCAGCATTTTTTACTAATTTCATAATATTTATTACTCAATTGTTAATTAACATTTCTATCTTTTCACTAAAAACTTAACCGCGAAGAACTCAAAGTTATAGCAAAATTCGCTAAGATTAATCTTTTGTTTTTTCCTTTGTGTTCTCTGCGAAATCATTGTGACCTTTGCGGTTACATGATTTTGTAATACAACAAATAAAATTTTACTTAATTTTTTCAACTATCTTTAAAGTATTAATCGCTCTTTTAACCACTGGAGCATCAATCATTTTACTACCTATTGAAACAACTCCAAGCCCTTTCGATTTTGCATCTTCAAAAGCAGCTACAATTTTTTGAGCTTTTGTGATTTCTACTTCTGTTGGAGCAAAGGCTTCATGAACAACCTGAATTTGACGTGGATGAATACATCCTTTCCCTTCGAACCCTAATCCTTTTGCTTCAAGAACCGATTCTCGTAATGCATCCATATCATTTACATCTGAGAAGACAGTATCAATTGCTTGAATTCCAGCAGCTTTTGCAGCATTGACTAATGAAGCTCGTGCGAAAAAACTTTCCTTACCTTCGTTTGTCCTTTGAGTGCCAATATCTGCGGTGTAATCTTCTAAGCCAATTGCGAGAGCACAGTTATTGTTGCTTGCCGTTGCAATTTCATAAGCGTTAATAACTCCAAGTGCAGATTCAATAATTGGCATAAAGAAAATGTCATTTTTAATTTTATGAAGTTTTCTCAGTCTCTGAACTTCTGCATCTACTTCTTTTATCTGTTCTGCAGTTTCAACTTTAGGGATTAAAATTACATGAATATTATGAGGGACAATATATTTTAAGTCATCAAGTCCTTGCGGTAATTGGTTAATACGAACCATACGTTCTGAGCCATAGAAATCTATTGCCCTTAAAGCATTACGAACAATTAATTGTGCAGAATCTTTTTCAGGCGGAGCTACAGAGTCTTCCAAATCTAAAATCACACCATCAGGTTTGTGTAAACCAGCATTAGGATAAAATTTTGGTTCATTGCCTGGAAGATAGAGTCTGCTACGTCGCAATTTATCTTTAACCGTAGTGTATTTATTCTTCTTGTTAAAGTCGGGCAAATACTCTTTCTCCATTTTAGGATTTAAACGTTTAACAGCCATTTCAAATCTAGCCATTAAAGTTGTAGGGAGAGCACCGTAATCTTCAACAAGAATATTTACATGTTTTAATTCAAAGAATTTGCACATGTCCAAAATAGTCGTACGTATAGATTCTCCATACATAACATCTACCTTGCTTTTAAATTCCAGTTTTATTCCACCAATCCGTTTGGAAGTTATCTCAATGTAACAATCTGAACGAACTTTTGAACCTTGTTGACCTGCTGTTGATTTTGCCATAATATCACTTTTATATATTTAATGTAGTTTTATAGTTAGAGTATCTTCAAAATAAAGTGTGCGTCATTTTTAATCCCACAAGTCGGGATGAGAAATCTTGTGTAACTATAAAGATTTCTCTCCGATAAAAAACATCGGAAGCGAAATGACTAAATAAAACTCCAGGTCCTAAATAACTAACTTAAGCATTAAGTCATTTATTGTCATACCTTCGCAATTGAAAATCATATCTTTAATTGCCGTTTGTCGTTCTTCTGAAAGAGTTCCTTCTGCTAATCCTGAGAACTTTGCATCAATATCTTCAACTGTCATGGGCTCTCTTGGATCTCCTTTTGGATACTCCATATATTCTGAATATTCTTTCCCATCTTTTGTAACAACAACAACTTTTGAAGGTTGCTTTGCAGGGAACATTTTTTCAAATTCTATTGACGGCTCACCTTTTATTTTATCAATTACTTCAAATACTCTTGGGTCACTTAATTTTTCATCACTAAATGATGCAGTCGAAATTTTCTTGTCAACAATGGCTGCTGCCATGCAGTAGGGAAGTGAGTGATCTGCAGTTTCACGTGATTCTGGACGATATTTTGTTGGATCAAAAAGAATATCGTAAGCTTGAGCAAAAGCAGTAACTCTAACTTCTTCAATGTTTGTATAATCTAAATTGTTATTTTTCATTGCATTCAATGCACATGAAATATGAGTGTGAGTTAGTGCTTCGGTTGGAAATGCCTTCATCCCACATTCCATAATTTTGAAACTTTTGCCTAAATTACCAACAAGTGCATTAACATCCCAAGACCAGTTGGATAATCCATCACGTCCCATCATTTCTGTTGGATTTTCTCTTTCATCTTTTGCATTCCATCCTACAAATGCATCCATAAAACCTTCTTTTCCTTCAAAAACTTTTTCCGTTCCAGAAAATCCTTTTTGAGCCATTAATGCTGCAAAAACTCCAGCTTGAACAGCCATTGGATCAACGGTGTTTTTCATCATTGTTAATTTGCCAGCCGTTGGGCACCCAATTGTGTGATTGTGTGAACCATTTATTCCAATTGCATTTACCATTTGGTCAACAGATAATCCAAGCATTTTGCCAGCAACAATGGGGGATACAAATTGTGTTAAAGTTGCGTGGTGCCATTTGCGCTCTCTAACTCCAGGTTTTGCAAAAAGACAAAGACGCATTTCAAATTCGTAAGCTAATACTATTGCAACAATTACATCTTCCATTGATGCACCAACCATTTCGCCAGCTGAAAGAGCAGCAGGAATAATATCCGATGGATGCGAAGGATCATCTTTCCAATAAATATCGTTAAAATCTAAAGCTCTAATCATAAGTGAATTTACTAATGTTGCATTTACGGCTGGAATTTTCTCCCCAAATCCAATAACTGTAGCTTCTTCTTTTCCACCCATATCTTTATAAATATCACGAATAATATTTACATCTTTTGTGTTATATCCACCATAAGCACAGGCAACAGAATCGTAAATAAAACGTTTTGTTGTTTCAACAACTTCTTTTGGTAAGTCTTCAAATTTTAAGTTTACTGCATATTCTGAGATTATTCGAGAGATTGATTTGTCCATTTAAGTTCCTAACTGTAAAAATTATAAAATACAAATTCCAATATGTTACAGTTAATGTAACATTTAATTGTTACAGTAATTATAACAAATCTAATAACAATAAGTCAAACATAATTTGCAATTTTGGATAAAAATATTTCATTGTTTTGGAGAATTTATCACACAATTTTTTGTAGTTTCCAGCGATTCAGAGGGAACTTTAAATTCATAAAAAACAATGATTTATGCAAGAGTTAGAAAATATTTTTCGGGTTAACTCAGAAAAGGCAAAAAAAGAGGAAATAGAGTTTTATATTAA
>JAQICK010000203.1 GCA_027858595.1 Melioribacteraceae bacterium | reverse complement strand
AACTTCGTAGTCGTTTGAAATTAATTGTTTTGCTAATTCAACCCAATTTTCTTCCGACCAAAGCCGACTAGTCCATCTGCCACCGCAACCTGTATTTAGGCCAACTATTTTTTTTGAATAATCGAGATCCCATTTCTTTGCATTACTTTCAAATGAATCAAGATAATATTTTTCACCTCTAAAATCGAGACCACAAATTTCAAAAATTTCTTCAAGGTAATTCTTTTTGTTTGATTGATTTAAATCGTCAAAAATTCCAGTTAAGAATTTATGTTCAGCCAACGCATTAACTGGATAAGGATACCCATTCTTTAAAGTAAACCCAAATTTATTTTTAGCTGAAATATTACTAAAAAGAGCACAAGCTTCGTGGTCCTTGTCTAAATTGATTGCAATATCAAATTCTACTTCATTTAGATAAAGAGTAGATTCAAAATCAAACTTCAAAATGGTATCAACTTCTTCTGGAACTACATCCGGAGTTAAGGTTAACCAAAAAAACTTAGCACTAGGGTTTTCCTTTTTTAAACGAGAAAATAGAGGCGTTGTTCTAATAACATCTCCAATAGCACCCAATTTAATAATTAGAATGTTTTTTTCTGTTTTCTCATAAAACTTACAATCTGAATTGTCATCTACGCAATGAACATCATCAGTTTTGTTTGGCTTACATGGAATAGTTCCACGAAAAAATCTACAATCAAATTTTACATCTAAAATCTTCAACTAAGCTCTCCATACTTTTGATCTTTTATACTATACCCATCATCATTGTGACTATTGTGAGCCATGAACTCGCCCAAAAGTCCAACTGAAAAGAACTGAAGACCAACAACAATTAAAAGCATACCTAGAGCCAGTAG
The DNA here is from genome assembly GCA_027858595.1 of Melioribacteraceae bacterium. GTDB lineage: Bacteria > Bacteroidota > Ignavibacteria > Ignavibacteriales > Melioribacteraceae > 1-14-2-50-31-20. The sequence goes on along the minus strand of JAQICK010000203.1, from coordinate 1,918 downwards.
GGGTCTGTTGCTAAGTGGAGTGCTATTAACAAACCAATCGTAAGAAAGATACGCACTGATTAAAAATCCAATAAAAAAAGCAGTTGCACCCATAAATCCAAAAAGATGCATTGGCCTTCTAATATACCTAAGAGTAAATGTAAGAGAAATTAAATCGATGAACCCCTTGAAGAATCTTGAGATTCCAAATTTTGTTACTCCATATTTTCGCGGGTGATGACGAACAACAGTCTCAGTAACCTTATAGCCTTTCCAACCAGCAAGGACGGGAATGTAGCGGTGCAATTCGCCATATAACTCAATGCTCTTAACCGTCTCACTTCTGTAACCTTTCAATCCACAATTGAAATCGTGTATTTTAATTCCACTAAACAAACGTGTTATGTAGTTGAAGAATTTGGAAGAGTGTTTCTTAATGAACGGATCGTGTCTAACTTTTTTCCAACCAGAAACAAGATCGTAACCTTCATCAAGTTTTGCAAGTAGGTTAGGAATTTCTGCTGGGTCGTCTTGCAAATCGGCATCCATTGTAATTACCGCATCGCCAGTAACAGCCTTAAATCCAAGCTGTAACGCTGCCGATTTACCGTAGTTTTTTCTAAAGCTAATATATTTTATTTTAGGATCTTTTTTTGCTAATTCTTTTATTATTTCTAGAGAGCTATCTGTGCTTCCGTCATCAAAAAACAAAATTTCGTAATCGATATAAATCTTTTTAAGTGCGTCTTTTATTTCAGCATATAATGGTTTTAAAGATTCTTCTTCGTTAAATAAGGGAACAAGTATGGATACTTTCTTAAATGAAAATCTTTTTAGATAACCTCTGTTCTTATTGTAATTCCTACGTGGACGTTTGTAAGGCTTTTTTTTTGCTAACGGTGGAGTGTTAGTCAATTCTACATTTTGTCCCTCTGCTTTTTTTTCATTAACCTTTGGTTGAGCAGAATTAACAGTCTCGGGGTTGTTGTTTTGTCTTTGGTTTTCGCTAGTCACTTAAGTTTCTTTAATTATTATTAGTAAACGTTAAAATTACTCTAATCTAAAACTAAAATCAATTTGAGGAAAGGTAATAATTTAGCATATTGCAATTAAAATAATTTAGGAATTTTTATGGGTGGCATTGTTTATTGGGGATTGTTGCGAACAGCTGTATTAATTATTTTACTCTGGCTTTCGTATGATTATATGGACCAAAGATATTTTTGGATAATATTTAGTGTAGCCGTTTATGTAGTTATAATTCATCCAATTATTTCAGAGTATAAAAATTTTATTATTAAAAATAGAGATGTTATAAGTAACTCGCTCTGTTCAAAATGTAAACACTTTAATGAATCTGCTGTTCTCTGTATGAAATATGATGAACATCCAACCGATGATTTTACACCCTGCGATGGAATTGACTGGGAAGCCAAGTAAATAAAAAGTGTTTTAGTTTAGTAGAATATAATTGTGAACTGAACGTTTTTTGTTGAGTGTATCAATCTGTTAAAGAATTTCAATTTAATCACAAAGGATTACCTCTCCCAAGTTTTATTGCTTTCACTAGACTTCAAATTTAAAGAACATACTTTTTTTGTTAAAATCAACATCCCAATTAATTTTTTTATAACAAAATATTTTTGAAAAAAGTATATTTGCAACGCACTCTTAGCTCAGTTGGTAGAGCAGTTGACTCTTAATCATCTGGCCGCCGGTTCGAGCCCGGCAGGGTGCACAGCTAAAACCTCGATTACATTATGTTTTCGAGGTTTTTTGTTTTATGAGTTTCTTAAAAACCCTGCTGATACTGGTAAGTTGTGACGTAGTACGTACCAGATTGAGGTGTTGGTACTTGTCGGAATAGGATTTTCTAATAATTTTTAGTCAAGAGATTTGGCGAAATACTACTCGGATGAGATTTTGGATAGCCACATGA
>JAQICK010000150.1 GCA_027858595.1 Melioribacteraceae bacterium | reverse complement strand
GAGTAGCCATCTTGTGACCAATCTAACCCCAAGTAGTAGTCATATCCTGTCAAAGAACTATAAGTGTTTAATTTGTTTTCTTTACTCTTTTTTGTAATTTTCATCTGCGGTCTCCTTTCATTTTAGAAGTTCATTTTTCCACCTTACTAATATAAGGTGCTAACTAATTAAAGAATGTGAGACCGTTTCTTAATTTACCGACAATTAATCAATCTTATTTTGCAAAAACTCTAATATTTATTTTTGAGGAATTTTTCTAAATATTTATATTTTGGAGTAAGTTCACCGTTATAAACAATTACTGCTCCTTTAATTTCAGGAGGAAAACCAGATTCTTCAAACGATTTTGTCTTGTCAGCATTCACAATTCCAGGAACAAATTGATTGAGTGCATCAGAAAATTCAATGGATGAGTTTCGTGGTAATTCTGTTGGAAGATTATCTACAGCTATATCTAAAATTCCATTTCCTTCATAACCATCAGTTACAGAATCATCTTTTGGATTATAAACATAAGCAGGATTATCCGATGGAGTTGACTTAACTGTGAACTCAACTGCCCCATCAATATCACAAGTGATGTCGCAAATTACATCGAGTTTGTGTTCATCTTTTGATTTGAAATATTCCTTAGTTAAAAATCTTGGAGATGCTTCTGTCCAATAAATTGCATTAATAAGCATACTCGTATATGGAATATATTCTTCGAACCTTGATTTATATTTTTCTGGATGAGTAAAATAATCCATCAACTCAAATTTATCTTCTGTGTTTTTTGTCTCAACAAGATGCTCTTCCTTAAAGATAACTTTGTAAAAGAAATTATTTGATTTATGGTTGCTGAGCTCCGCCGAAGTATCATCCAAGGTCTTTAAATCATCTGGATTAATTACTTTGTGCGGAAGAACATCAAATATTTCTTGGGCACCTTGTGAAACATTCCCGTATCCCATAAATCCAAAAACGAATGGAGCTTTGTCAACTGCCATTCCATTGACTTCAATCTCTTTTCCAACTTTCGCAATTTCTTCTTTGGCTTCTTCAACAGATTTATAATCATAAGCCGGTTTTAATTTTAAAAGAGGAGTTTCATAACCAAGATTTTTCAATCTAATTCCATAACCATAAAGTGCATCAATCATTCCAGCGAGACCAGCATATTTACCAAAAAACACAAGTCGTTTGCCATCTTCATTTGCAATTGCTTCGTAATCAATTAAAGTTGCATTCAAATCCATTAATTTTTTGAGCAATGGCATATTATATTCTTGCCCTTTGATAGTATGAGAAAAGAAAATATATGTCTTATCTTTTTGTAAAAGTGGCATTGGAATTTCTTTAACTGCAAAAATTACTGGTGCTTCGGATAATTCTTATTTTATTGTTACTCCAACTTCTGTGAATTCATTTTCCAAAAATGCTCTACGTTCAAATGGTTGGATGATTGTATCAATTCCAAAATCACTTTTTAATTTTTTTAAGTGCTCTGGAATTAAAGGTACACGGCGTTCCCAAATATTTTTATCTTCTCTTCTTATTCCAATCAGCTTTTTCATTTTATCCTAAATTTTGTATTTTAATTAAAGATGCCGCGAATAAATAAAAAAAGCTGTCCAAATAATTGAACAGCTTTAATTAAAATTCCAACAAATTAAATATCGAATTTAATTCCTTGTGCTAATGGAAGGTCTTTTCCAAAGTTAATTGTATTTGTTTGACGTCTCATATATGCCTTCCAAGAATCTGAACCAGACTCACGTCCGCCACCAGTCTCTTTTTCGCCACCAAATGCTCCACCAATCTCAGCACCAGAAGTTCCAATATTAACATTTGCAATACCACAATCACTTCCCCAATGTGAAAGGAATGTTTCAGCTTCTTGCATGTTATTTGTAAAGATTGAAGATGATAGACCTTGAACAACATCGTTGTGAAGATCAATTGCATTTTCAACACTTCCTTTATATTTAATTAAATAAAGGATTGGTGCAAATGTTTCTTCTTGAACAATTTCGTAATGATTTTCTGCTTCAATAATTGCTGGTTGAACATAGCATCCAGAGCCATAGCCTTTACCAGTAAGGACTTTACCACCGTAAAGAAGTTTTCCACCTTCTTTTTTAGCAAGCTCAATTGCTCCTGTAAAATCATCAACTGAAGATTTGTCAATTAATGGTCCAACATGATTTTTCTGTTCCATTGGTGAACCAATTTTTAAGCCTTTGTACGCTTTAACCAAAATTGCTTTTACATTATCATAAATTGATTCGTGAATAATCAAGCGTCTTGTGGATGTACATCTTTGTCCAGCGGTTCCAACGGCACCAAATACCATTGCAGGAACAGCCATTTTAAGGTCAGCTTCTGGAGTTAAAATAATCGCATTGTTTCCACCCAATTCCAAAATTGCTTTACCAAAACGAGCTGCAATTTTTTGTGCTGCCATTCTACCTACGCCAGTAGAACCAGTTATAGATACTAGAGGAATCCGTTTATCGTTAATTAATCTTTCGCCAACTGAAGATCCTTTGCCAACAACTAGTGAAAACAAGCCTTCTGGCAATTTGTGTTTTTTAACAACTTCGCCAACAATATTTTGCACAGCAATAGCTGTTAATGGAACTTTAGATGAAGGCTTCCATAAGTTTGTATCTCCGCAAACTGTTGCTATCATTGCGTTCCAAGCCCAAACTGCTACCGGAAAGTTAAACGCAGAGATTGTTCCAACAACACCGAGTGGGTGATATTGGTCATACATTCTATGATTTGGTCTCTCTGAGTGCATTGTTGAGCCATAAAGCATTCTTGATTGTCCAACGGCAAAATCGCAAATGTCAATCATCTCTTGAACTTCTCCTAAACCTTCTTGAAGAGATTTACCCATTTCGTAAGTAACTAATTTCCCTAATGGTTCTTTATATTCACGCAACTTGTTTCCAATTTCTCTAACAACTTCGCCACGTTGTGGTGCTGGAATCTTTTTCCATTCTTTAAAAGCTTCGTGAGATTTTGTAATTACACGTTCGTAATCTTTTTCATTAGCTTGAAAAACTGATGCTATATATTTTCCGTTAATTGGTGAGTGAATTTTAAGTTCTTGATTCTTTGTTGAGCCAAACCATTTTACTCCAGTAGATGCTCCAAAGTTTTTTTCTTTGATTCCTAATGTTTTTAAGAATTCCATTTTTACTCCGTTATTTTATTTTTACTATTTATTTAATAATTCTTTGAACTTCCTTTTATTATTCTGTTATTTCTTAACAGAATCCACTAGAGAGATTTCTATGTTTTCTAATTGAAGAAAAATCTTTTAAGTCACAAAAAGGAAAAATTTCTAACCCAAAGATAGGGATTTGAAATGACATAGATTTTACTCAAATTTTGATTTTATATTCAAATAATTCATAACTGACAACAGTGTAATTTTTGTCATCTTATTTTCAATATCCACTTGAATTGTAGAAAATAAATTGTTGAAATACCCTAAAAAATCGTATTGGTCTTTTCCAATAATATCTGTAAAATTTAAGTGAAACGCTTTTCTATCC
>JAQICK010000067.1 GCA_027858595.1 Melioribacteraceae bacterium | reverse complement strand
AATGTAAACGAGTATAACGGAAACCAAATAAGAGCTAAAAGAAAACTAAAGCCAATAGAATCATGAAAAATATTATAAAATATATTGCATTATTAATTATTGGTCTAATATCATTTGCCTGTGTTCAAGCGGTTGAAAACCCATATGTGGGCGGTGAAATTGATGAAACTTCAAATAAGCCAGTAATTAATATTACTACTCCTATATCTGGAGAATCCATTCATATGGGAATCACTCCTATATCATATCAGGCGGTAGATTACGTAGATGGTCCTGGACTAGCATCATATAACCTTTTTATTGACGGTACTTTAATACAAAGTTTTTATCAAAACCCCGATGGTTCAAATCCATATTTATATTTTAGTACCGATACGTTAGAAAAAAAATTAGGAATTGACCCATATAACTGGCCAAATGAAATTGCTTATGCTATGACAGTAGTAAATGAAGATGGTGATTTTGGCGAAACATCTTTAATTGATAGTATTTATGTTAATCTTAAACCTATTCAACCTTATAATTTAGTACTTACTAGAACAAGTGATAAGTCCTTCAATCTTTTTTGGGATGACTTATCATCAAATGAAACTAAATACGAAGTATGGAGACAAGATGGAAATAATAACATTTTTGTTTTAATCCAGTCTTTACAACCAAATACTATCAGCACAAATGATGTTGTAACTTCAGATTACATTAATTATGGATATAAAGTAAGAACAGTTAATGGTTTTGGAAATTCAGAATATAGCAATATAGTCTTTTCTAGTGGTGCTCCTGGTGGCGATGCCCCAACAAACTTAATTGGTGAAGCACTTGGTGCGTCATCAATTAAACTTAATTGGGAAGATAATTCAGATACAGAAATTGGTTTTGTTATCGAAAGAACAAATCCGGCAACTGGTCTATTTGAACGCCTGCCACAGCTGCCTAGCAATACTACTGAGCATTTTGATTATGATTTATATCCACTAACTACATATACCTATAGAGTAGCATCTTATAAAAGTTCTTCACTCTCTGCTTGGTCAAACTCTGTTATTGTTTCCACATATGCACAAGATGTTATTCCACCACAATTTTTAAAAGCAACTTTTAATCCTATACAAAAGGCAGTTGAAATAACATGGGAAGACAAAACATTTTATGAAAATGGAACTATTGTAGAGAGAAAAGAGGCCCCCGATGGAGAGTTTATTGTAATAGGTACAACTGATACCGATGAAAATTCATTTCTGGACGTAAATATTGTAGAAATCCAATTATATTATTATCGTGCAAGATTTACAACTACAGAAGGGTTTAACACAGCATATTCTAATGTTGATACTGCATATGTTTACGATTCACCTCCACTTGTGCCAACTGAATTACAAATCACTCAGTTTAGTAATACAACATTTAGCTTATGGTGGGAAGATAATTCTGACGATGAAGAAGGTTTTGAGGTTTGGAGAAAAACAAGTAATACTGGAACATATGTACTTCACAAACAGTTACTTCCAAATACAAATGCATTGAACGACACTGTAGTAAGCGGAGTGGTTTATTATTATAAAGTTAGAGCATTTAGGAATCCTACTTACTCTGATTTTTCTAATGAGGTTAATACAGAGGATGGAATTGGTGAAGAGTTTCCATCTCCTTCAAATTTCTCTTATCAAATTGTTAATGGAACTCAAGTAAATTTAACTTGGACTAATAAATCTACGGAAGAGTTGCAGGTAATAGTTGAAAGGAAATTAGCCACAGAATCTGAATATACTGAAGTTCAAAGACTAGCTCCGGGAACTACATCTTGGAAAGATGATTCTGGAATTTTAACAAATAATTTAACACTGTTTTATAGATTAAAAGCTAAATATTCGCAAGGCGAATCAGATTATACAAACGAATTAGTAGTTTATATACCTTAAGGTTCAGGTAATAATTATGGAAAATAATAACAAAAATAATACAACAGTTTCTCATTTGAGAATAAATACAGATGAAGTTAATGAATTTATCGAGGATAAGTATATTCTTGAAGTTCTTGAATTTGTAAAACAATCTTATCCGTTTACTTTTATTGGACGACAGAAATTTAGAAGAAAAATTGATCAGTTAGATTTTGAATTTTGGATTAAAGACGCGGATGAAAAATTTGTAATTGTAAACGATAGTTTTGCTAAGTCGCTTAGCATTAAAATTTCAGAGGTTGAAGGCAAAACTCTTGCAGAAATATATAATAAAGATGAATATCAATTAGTGAAAAACATTACCAATTATATTATTACTTCATCAAATTCAGTTATTTATGAAACGTTTTCTAAGCAAAGCGATGATGATCTTACACAAGTTGTTGAGTTTCCAATTTGTGATATTGATGGTACTGTTG
>JAQICK010000192.1 GCA_027858595.1 Melioribacteraceae bacterium | reverse complement strand
TTTTGGCGAATAGTAAAATTGTTTTTTGTAATTTATTTCATGATATTTATTTTTTTAACAAAATCAAAAACTAAAAATACGATAGGATAAGTTATGGCACAGACACCATCTAATATGCTACCACTAGGAACAGAGGCTCCAAAATTTAATTTATTAGATACAACATCAGATAAAATGATTTCATTGGATGAAGCAAAAGGAAAACTTGCGACTTTAGTTATGTTTATTTGCAATCATTGTCCATTTGTTTTGCATGTAAATTCTGAATTAGTAAAGCTTGCTAATGATTATAATCAGCGTGGAATTGGATTTGTTGCAATTAGTTCAAATGATGTAGAAAATTATCCGCAAGATTCTCCTGAGCTAATGAAAAAACAAGCAGAAGAACTTAGATATCCTTTCCCATATTTATATGATAAAACACAAGAAGTTGCAAAATCATACGACGCCACTTGCACTCCAGATTTTTTCCTTTTCGATTCAGAATTGAAGTTAGTCTATCGCGGACAGTTGGATAATTCTCGACCAAGCCTGGATAAACCAGTTACAGGAAGGGATATCCGCAAGGCTCTTGATGCAATTATTGCTGGTGAGGATGTTGACAAAAACCAAATCCCAAGTATGGGATGCAATATTAAATGGAAGTAGTTGATTCTAACATTTCCAGCAAAATACTTTTCAAATTTCGAAAACTAAAGCGAACGAAACCTATTCTTCATTTAATGTTTAACTTCAAATAACTATCTTTGTATAAAATATTATTAACAATTTTTTTTGAGGAAATAGATGAAACGCATATTAATATTAGCCATTCTTTTTACTATTACAATTGGCGTTACTGCTCAGCAAAAAAGAGCAATTACAGTTGATGACTTATGGGCAATGACGAGAGTAGGAAGTGTTGTGGTTTCACCGGATGGTGAGCTGGTTGCTTTTTCTGTAAGCCAATATTCAATGGACGCCAATTCGGGACAAACCGATATTTACCTTATGAACATTGATGGAAGTGATGTTCATCCAATATTAAATTCTGAGAAGAGTGAAAGCAGCCCAAGTTTTTCACAAGATGGAAAGAAGCTGTCGTATTCCTTCGGTGGACAAATTTGGCAATGCAATCTTGATGGGACAAACAAAGAGCAACTAACAAATCTATATTCAGGTGCTTCTGGAATAAGATGGTCAAACGATGGAAAAAAAATATTATTTGTCTCAATGGTTCATCCAGACTGCACAACACAAGAATGCAACGAAGAAAAAGATAAAGCAAAAGAGAATTGCAAAGTAGAAGCTGAGGTTTTCACAGAGTTAATGTATCGCCATTGGGATGATTGGCGTGGAGTAAAACGAAGTCACTTATTCTTAATGGATTTTAAAAGTAACGAGACAACCGACTTAACACTTAACTGTATTCACGACACACCGCCAATTGCTTTAGGTAGCACAAATGATTACAATATTTCTCCAGATGGAAATGAAGTGGTTTTTACAATGAACAAAGAAAAAATGCTTGCAACCAGCACTAACAATGATGTTTTCATTTTAAACCTTGATGGAAAAAGCAAACCAGTTAAAATTTCTACGAGTTTGGGAAATGACAATCAGCCAGTCTATTCACCAGATGGAAAATATATTGCGTTTAGATCTATGGCTCGTGCTGGATTTGAAGCAGACAAGCAAACACTTGTTTTGTATAATCGTGAAACTAAAAAACTTAATAACATTTCTGAGCAACTAGACATTTCATTTGGGCAAACTATTTGGGCTGATGATTCAAAATCAATTTTCTATACTGCCGCTAATGAAATATATAATTCTATTTATAATATTAATATTGCAACAAAAGAGAATACTCTTCTAATCAAAGAGGTTAATGCTAGTGGTTTAAATCTTACTGGAAATAATTTGGTTTTCAAAGTTCAAAAATCAAATCTTCCTTATGAAATATTTAAATCCAAAACTGATGGCAGCAACTTAGAACAAATAAGTTTTATGAATCAGTCATTACTAGCTGAACTTGAAATGAATAGTGTAGAAACCTTTTGGAGTGATGGTGCTGAGGGTGCCAAGGTTCAATCCATGTTGGTTAAGCCTCCATTTTTTGATGAGAGCAAAACTTACCCATTGATATTTTTAATCCATGGTGGACCTCAAGGTCATTGGACTGACGACTTTCACTATCGATGGAATGCTCAAATGTTTGCATCAAAAGGATATGTTGTTGTTGCTCCTAATCCACGTGGCTCTACTGGTTACGGACAAGCCTTCACCGATGGCATTTCACAAGATTGGGGCGGAAAAGTTTACGTTGATTTAATGAACGCTTACGACTATGCAATTGCTAATTATAAATTTATAGATGGAAACAATACTTTCGCGGCTGGTGCTTCTTATGGTGGATATATGATTAATTGGATTGAAGGACACAATACAAAATTCAACGCACTTGTTAACCACGATGGTGTTTATAATCTTGAAAGTATGTATGGAACAACAGAGGAACTTTGGTTTCCAGAATGGGAAAACGGCGGTGCACCTTGGGAAAACATTGACCTTTATAGAAAGTGGTCGCCCAGTGAATTTGTAAAAAACTTTAAAACTCCAATGCTAGTTGTTCACGGTGGAATGGATTTTAGAGTTCCAGAAAGTCAAGCATTTGAATTATTTACAGCACTTCAAAAAATGAATGTTGATTCTAAATTTTTGTATTTTCCAAAAGAAACACACTTTGTATTGAAACCACAAAATGCTAAATTTTGGTGGAAAACTATTTTTGATTGGTACGAAGAACATAAGAGGTAATTAAATGAGTAATGATTTTGAAAATTATAATTTCGAGGATATTGGAGTTGAATACGACACAGAAGATAGTATTAATGAAGCAACCGAAGAAGTTGAAAATAAACTCTGGGTAAAGTTAGAAAAGGTTGGAAAGAAAATTTCTTTTGCAAAAGACTTAATTGCACTCTTTCATTACCTTGTTGATAATAGTGTTAGCTGGCATCGTAAAACTATTGTTGCCGGAGCTTTAATTTATTTTGTTGTTCCATTTGATGCAATTCCAGATTTGGCTCCGCTATTTGGATACATGGATGATCTTGGTGTGATTACTGCAACTCTTAAGTTTCTTGGAAGTGAGTTGATTCCTTATTACGATTCTTAACCACTAAGAACACTAAGAAGAGAGAGGGAGAAATGATAACCCAAAAATATGTGAATGATTTAGCATATCAAATTGTGGGTGCAGCAATTGAGGTTCATCGTGAAATTGGACCAGGCTTATTAGAATCAATTTACGAGCGTTTGTTAAAACATGAATTGTTTTTACGAGGCTTTAAAGTTGAAACACAAGTGAGTGTTCCAGTTCTATATAAAGGCAAAAACATTGAATGTGATTTGAGACTTGATCTATTAGTCGAAGATTTAATTATTGTTGAACTAAAAGCTGTTGAAAGAATGATTCCTTTATACGAAGCACAACTTTTGACATACCTTAAATTATTAAAAAAGCCCAAAGGGTTATTAATCAATTTTAACACTAATAATATTACAAAATCTTTGGTTCCATTGGTAACTAAAGAATTCTCAAAACTAAAAGAATCTTAGTGTTCTGCGTGCACTTAGTGGTTAGGTAAAGATATGAATTATAAAGTAACAAAAAGTGAAAATATTTTTAATGGAATTGTCTTTGACGTTAAACTTGACATCATAGAATATGATAGTGGAAATGCTGGACGACGTGAAGTAATTCAACACAATGGAGGTGCTGTAATTTTACCAATTACAAATGATGGGAAATTAGTTTTGATAAAACAATTTCGATATCCATTGCAAGAAGTTCTAGTTGAAGCTCCTGCAGGGAAATTAGAAATTGGCGAAGACCCATTAGTTTGTGCAACACGTGAACTAACAGAGGAGACTGGATATACTGCTAATAAAGTAACCCCACTAGGCAAAATTTCAACCACTCCTGGATTTTGTGATGAAATTCTATATCTATATCTTGCCCAAGATTTAACCGCTGGAAATCACAACCGAGAAGAAGGTGAATACGGAATGGAAATGTTTGAGTATTCAATTAATGCCGTTGATGAAATGATTAGGAATGGTGAAATTATTGATTCAAAAACCATTGCGGTAATTTATCACTACAAGAGTTTTTACTTTAGTGAGTAATTAAAGTTTCTACATCTATTTTTTCTATATGTTTTACTTCGCTGCCTAAAAACCTTTCTGCCATTGACTTAAATTTATCTGGCAAATCACTAACGTAAAAATGATGAGTTCCAATTTGGACTGAATCATTTCTAACTCCTCTCCCTTTTAAATAATCTTCAACTTGATGGGAAGCAGCAAATCCGGAATCTATCAACGTAACTTTTTCGCCCATAATATTTTGGATTATTTCGGAAAGTAATGGATAATGCGTACAACCCAATATCAACGTGTCAACATCAGCATCTATAAAATCTTGCAAATATTCTTTTGCAACTAGTTTGGTTGCTTCGTGGTCTAGCCAACCTTCTTCTGCTATCGGAACAAATAAAGGGCACGCTTTTTCAAAAACTGTTATTTCTGAATCTAGTTCTTTTAACTGCTCAGAATAAGCTTTATTATTAATTGTTGAGTAAGTTCCAATTACTCCTATTCTTCTATTCTTCGTTTTATCTAGTGCAAGCTTTGCCCCTGGCTCAATCATCCCAATAACAGGAATATCGTATTTTTTTTGAAGTGACTCTAATGCAACGGACGAAGCCGTATTACAAGCAACAATTATAAGTTTTACATTCTTATTAATTAAAAACTGTGCATCTTGAATTGCGTACTCAATTACAGTTGTGTTCGACTTAGAACCATACGGCACACGTGCCGTATCTCCGAAGTAAATAATGTTTTCATTTGGGAGCATTGAAATTATTCTCTTTGCAACGGTCAATCCACCAATACCTGAATCAAAAATTCCTATTGGAGCAGTCTTATTAAAAAATTGCACGTTTACCTCTTATAATATTTCATCTATCGATAATTTAAGTTCAAGTGTAATTAAATCTTTATCCGCTTCTGTAATTTTATTTCCATTTCTGTCTAAAACATAAAACGCATCAACCACATCGTCCGATTTTGTTGCTACCCTAGCAAAATATACAACCAGACCAAGTTCATTCATCTTATTTGTAATTTGGTAAAGCAATCCAATCTTATCAGGGGAATGAATATCTATTATGCTATACTTATCATATTCCTCAAAGTCTATTTCTACTTTGTTTTTTTGTTTAAATAGTTTATTCTCTAATCTCCACCAACGAGATTTAGTTTTTTTAAATTCTTCTACAAGATGTAATTCATTTTGTAAAGCAGCAATAATATTTTTTTTGATGGAAGAATATTTTTCCGCGTTGATAATTTTGTTAGTTCTAAAATCAGTTACATTAAAACTATCTATTACAATTCCATCTTTACGCGTAAATATTTTTGCATCGTGAATATTTAAATCACTTATGGATAAAGAACCACATAGACGCGAAAGAAGTGAAGGGAAATCTTTTGTAATAATAGTAATATTTGTAAAACCATTTGCATGATTAAAAGAAATAGAGACACTATTTCCTTCTTCAATTTTTTTAACATGTTCTTTAATTTCTTCATGAGTATAAAGCTGTAGATAACCAACATCATCAATTGATTCAACATGCGATTCAACCGCATGGTTATTGGCTATTTGCGGGTCACTAATCATAGCAAGTGTATTTTTGTGCAATAAATCTTCACCTGTTAGCTTGTCGTTAAGCATAGCAAGACTTTTACTATATAGTTCTTCTAACAAATCACTTTTCCAATTGGTCCAAACCATTGGACTTACAGCGGAAAGGTCGGTAAAAGTTAGAAGATAGAGATAATTCAATTCTGTTATGTTCGAAAATATTGAAACAAAATCATCAAGGGTTTCAGGGTCATTTAAGTTTCTTCGCAAAGCAAATTGCTCCATTACAAGATGATTTTTGACCAAAAATTGAACAAGCTCAATATCATCAGCACCATACCCTAAATGCCCTAAAATTGTTTCTGCCATTTCTGCACCAATAATTTCGTGCCCAGAAATACTGATTGGTTTTGCTATATCATGCAGAAGCACTGATAAGTAAAGCATGTCTTTTACTTTAATGCTATCAAATATTTTTCCAAGAGTAGTTTCTTGGCTTCTTAGTTTCTCTAAATTTTTAAGTGCAATTAATGTATGCTCATCGGCAGTGTAACAGTGATAAACGCCAGGTTGGAAAAATCCAATAAGCTCTCTAAACTCAGGAAGAAATGCACCAAGAACTCCAAGGCTATTCATAATGCTTAAAGTCTCCCCTATATTGTGAGGTAGCTTTAAAAGTTCTCTAAAGAAAACAGAAGATGGTAGCGAATATTGTTCACTCTCCTCAATCTCAAGCGTGCTATTAATTATAACAGAGCGTAAGTGCTGTCCGAAACGAGCACGATGTAAGCCTCGATAATAGAATACTCTCATCACTTCGGAAAGGGTTAGCTTTCTTTCATCCTTAATGTAAATTATATTATCTTTAATATAATAATCATCATCGAGTTCGATGGATAGGAACTCTGATATAGGTCCGGTAAGTTCTTCTTCATATTTTTTTCCAAGTGTTCTTGAAAACCGATAAACAATGTTTGTAGCATTAAAATACTCAAACATAAATTCTTTCCAACTTCCTTCAGTATATCCAAGAAACAATGCAATTTGTTTTTGCATTGTAAACTCGAGCCTGTCCTGCCGCCTTTTACTAAATATATGTAATAGATTTCTGACTGCAAGCAAAAGTTCATAACTTTTTAATAATCTTTTTACCGCCTTATTATCTATAAATTTTTCATGTTCCATTTGGATTAGAAACAATTCAGTTTGTGTTATCTCCGCTTGATTAAAAATAATTGTATTATTCTTAATTAAGTAAATCCATTCAACTGTATGAAAATCACGCAAACCACCAGCAGACGATTTAATATTAGGCTCTAATACTTTTGGAGAACCACCATACTTTTTATGCCTCTGCTTAATATCTGCAAAATATTGATTAAGCAAACGTGCCTTGTGTTTTTCATTAAGAACAGAAAGAATTTTATTATTCCATTTTTTGTAAAAATCTTTATTGCCAAATAAAAATCGTGTTTCAAAAAACTGGGTAAATGATGTTAAATCATTTTTCAAAAATTTATCTATATCAGAAAACTCACGGACTGTGTGAGATATTTCAATTCCTATATCCCAAAGTAAACTTACGCTTTCTTCAATGTCTTTCTTGTTTTCGGAAACATTTTCAGTAATAAACATTAAATCTATATCGGAATAAGGCGAGAGTTCTCGACGACTAAAACTTCCTGCAGCTGCTAAAACGAAATCAACTTTCTTACTTGAAAGAACTTTAAATATAAACTCTTCAACAAGAAGACTATACCCAATGCACAATTTAAAAGCATCTTGAATTAACTCTTTATTATCAAAAAGTCTTTTCTTTTCTACTTCAAATTGTTCTTTTATTTCAAGTGAGTGCTGCATATTATAAAATTTTTAATTATAAAATTAAACCCCGAAATATATCAAATATTCGAGGTTTAAAAGTGAATAATAAATGACTTGTGTAATCTAGCTATAGTTTCTCAAATCTTCCTTGGAAGAACCTTAAATACTCAGGCTCATAAACCAGTTTAAGACCGGTAATGTTTTTTCTATTCTGATAAACTGATGCAATTGATTCAACCGCCACATCAATATGGGCTTGAGTATAAACACGACGAGGGAAAGTTAACCGCACAAGCTCGAGTTTAGGAAATCTATGCTCACCAGTTTCAGGATCACGTCCTGCAGAAACTACACCACGTTCCATTCCACGCACTCCAGAATCGAGATATATTTCAGCAGCTAGAGTTTGTGCAGGAAATTTATCTTGCGACAAGTGACTCAATATTTTTTTTGCATCCAAAAATATTGCATGTCCACCAATTGGTTTTACGTAAGGAACTCCATATTTATCTAACTCGGCACCAAAGTACTCCACTTGACCAATCCGAGCTCTAACATTATCGTATTCAACCATTTCTTCAAGACCAATTGCCATTGCTTCCATGTCACGTCCAGCAAGTCCACCGTATGTATGAAGTCCCTCATATATCACAACCATATTACGTGCTTTCTCATAAACCTTTTTATTCTTTGTGGCAAAAATTCCACCAATATTTACCATTAAATCTTTCTTAGCACTTACCCAAATTCCTTCAAAATAAGAACTCATCTCTTTCAGAATTTCCGCAATAGTTTTCTTAGAATAACCACTTTCTCTAGTTTTAATGAAATATGCGTTTTCAACAGCGCGTGTAGCATCAAACCACATTTTAATTTTATGTGAGTCACACAACTTAGCAACATCCTTTAAATTTTTCATTGAAAATGGTTGTCCGCCAGCCATGTTCACTGGTCCAGCAATGCTAACGTAAGGAATTTTTTTAGCTCCAACTTCATCAATTAATGCTTTCAATTTTTTAAGATCAATATTTCCTTTAAATGGCTTTTCGTTAGTTGGGTCGTGGGCTTCATCAACAATAACATCAACAAACGTTGCACCTGCTAATTCTTGATGAAGGCGAGTTGTAGTGAAATACATGTTTCCAGGAATGTAATCTCCTTTCTTAATAAGTATTTGTGAAATCATATGCTCGGCGGCTCTACCTTGGTGAGTCGGGACGAAGTAAGGCATTCCATAATACTTTTTAACGTTGTTCCAGAGATTGTAAAAATTTCTACTACCTGCGTAGGCTTCGTCTCCTACCATCATTCCTGCCCATTGCCTATCGCTCATTGCATTTGTACCACTATCAGTAAGCAAATCGATGTAAACATCTTCCGATTCTAACAGGAATGTATTGTAACCTGCCGTTTTAATTGCTTTCTCGCGATGTTCGCGTGTTGTCATTTTAATTGGCTCAACCACTTTAATTTTAAATGGTTCAGCCCAGCTTCTTTTAATAACTTTCTTAGCCATAAGTGCTCCTTTACTATTTTAGGATAATGAAAAAAACACTCAAGAAAATTTCAATCCTAAGCTAGCAGTATTGAGAGTTAGCTTAATTCTTCTAAGAGTATGTTTGTTAGTTTAGTGAAAAATCTTCATCGTCATCAAATTCGTCCAAGTCAGCAAACTCATCAAATTCAACTTCAACAACTGAGCTTATTCCTCCTCGCACGTTAAACTCTGCAAGAACTATAAGATAACTTGGTTTTAAAACTTCTACCAAATCATCCAAAATTTTATTGGTAACCGCTTCAAAGAACATTCCTTCATTTCTGTATGAGTTCAAATAAAGCTTGTATGATTTTAGTTCAACACAAAGCTCGTTTGGAATATATTCCATATTAATTGTTGCAAAATCTGGCTGTCCAGTTTTTGGGCAAAGGGAAGTAAACTCAGGTGCAATATGCTCAATTGTGTAGTCTCTATCTTGATTTGGGTTTTCAAATGTTTCTAGAATTTTTGTTTTGTCTTCCATTGTTCTCTCCCTATTAATTAATATTTTGGTCTAATTTTATAAGGAATTGGATCTGCAATTCCCACTTGTTGAAATCCTCTTAATCTCAAGGCACAGCTATCGCAAACACCACATGCTTCATCTTCGCTTTGATAGCAGGACCAAGTTAAATTTAAAGGTGCGTTAAGCTCCATTCCTTTTTCAATTATTTTATTTTTATTTAAATGAATAATTGGAGTCTCTATTTTTATTTTGGTCTCTGGTTTTGTTCCAAAATCAATAACCTTGTTGAAGGCATCAAAAAAGTCTGGACGACAATCAGGGTAACCTGATGAATCCTCAAAGACTGCACCTATAAAAATTGCTTCTGCTCCAATTACTTCTGCCCAACTAACACAAGCCGTTAAAATATTTGCATTCCTAAAAGGTACGTATGAGTTAGGTATTTCATCGGTTTCTAAATCAGCTTCTATAATTTCCATCGATTTATCAGTAAGTGATGAGCCACCAATTTTTGCAAGATGGTTAAAATCTATAATAATTTTATGTTTTGCAGAATAGAAATCGGCAATATCGTTAAAAGCTTTTAATTCTCTATCTTGTGTTCTTTGTCCATAATTTATATGGGCAAATGCTAATTCATATTCTAAGTTAGCTATTGCTGAGGTTACACAGCTATCGAGACCACCACTAACAGCAATAACTGCAATTTTTTTATTTTTCATACTCTAATAATAACAATAACATTGTTAAATTAACAAGGCAGAATATTTTCGTTTTCTCTTAAAAACTATTTCACAAACAATCTAAGTTTTAAGCAATGAAAAAAACAATTATTCTTTTATTCCTTCCTATTCTTTTTTCCTGTTCAACCATTGATAGTGAGAAGAAAGACAAAAAATTTAAAGGAATGTATTCCTATATGGTTGATGCGGCAATGTTTACAGACTGTGAGACTAACAAAAAAGTATCCTGTAGCTTTTGAAGCAGATATTATTTCTCTTGAACGTGCATATCTTGAAGTTGTAGAAAATTCAGGTGCTGAAATTTTAGCAACTCTATTTGGTCATTTTGAAAAACGCCTAAGAGTAGATGAGGTAGGAGAAACAGAGTTTTTAATAGTGGATAAGTTTGATAAGATTTGGCCAAATATCGATTGTGTTAGAAATTTAGGAATTGCAAATTTAAAAAATACATTTTGGGTTTTGAGAGAGCTAAATGGAAAATCAACAAATGAAAATAAGGTTGAAAAAGACATTCACTTTCTGATAAAAACAGATAATAGTGTTATGGGCTTTGGTGGATGTAATAGTTTTTCGGGAAATTCACACACAATTAATGGCACATTGCAGTTTAGTGAAATTGGAACAACACATTCGATGTGTAAAAACAGTGAACTTGAAAATGAATATTTCCGAGTTCTAGAAAAATCAAAACGATATAAAATTTATGGAGAGTATTTATATCTTTACAATGATAACACATTGCTTGCAAAATTTGAATCTGTTTATTTTAACTAAATTATATTTTTTATGTGAAACCAAAAAAATTATCTAATTTGCGATACTCAACATTACTGCTAGAATTATCTCCAAATATTCTTAAAACCCATTGTATATTTCCAGAAAACCCATAACCCAAACCAAGGGTACTGTTTTGCTTATCAATGTTTAACATTCCACATGAACGAATGTGAGAAACATGACAAAAGTCGTTTGGTAGAAAACCTATTTCTTTATTAAAATTCTTTGCTCACCAATTTTTAGAATAACAACATCATCATCGGTCAAATTATTTTTAAACATTTCTTGTTTCATTAAATGTTCTGCCTCGCCAAGAGTATCGTATGCTTCCGCAAAAGTGTCATAATGCATTGGTATCATCTGTTTTGCTCCCAACTCTTTTGCAATTATTAGTGCATCCTTCGGATCTGTATGCCTGATGTAGCTATATTCTCTTGGATGAATTGGAGCAATGGGTAAAATTGCTAAATCAATTTTCGAAAATCTCTCAGCGGTTTCTTTAAATATTGTGGTTGCAGAATCGTAACCAGTGTCTCCGCCAAAATATACTGTTACTCCTTTATACTCAATAACGTAGCTTGTAAAAGCTTTTGGAAGCCAATCATAATCTAATCCATAACGCATTCCGTTATGCAAGACAGGGGCACTTGTAATTTTAATTCCATCAATTTCAACAGTATTCAACAACTTTAAATCATTTGATTCAAAATTAAAATTTGGGATATAGAGCAAGCCTCCTTCTGGAACAATTAATTCACTTATTTTATCTTCTATCATTT
>JAQICK010000221.1 GCA_027858595.1 Melioribacteraceae bacterium | reverse complement strand
ATTAATATAAAACTCTATTTCCTCTTTTTTTGCCTTTTCTGAGTTAACCCGAAAAATATTTTCTAACTCTTGCATAAATCATTGTTTTTTATGAATTTAAAGTTCCCTCTGAATCGCTGCAAGAATTGCTCTTTGCAGAGATTCATCCAAAATAGCGGGCATACTCATGTGATCCATAAAAGCCGCCATTCCAGCATCCCAGAAATACATATCCATTCTAAACATTTGTCGCTGAGTATAAACATTTACTTTTCCATCTTCCTCTAATAGTAAAACCTCTATAGGATATGATGCAGCGTGATCAATTCCAGGACACATATTTGTTTCATCTTCTCGCGAAGCACCAGCAATATTAAATGAAACACCTTCTGTTCGTGGACGCGTAAAACCTAACAAAAGTCCTTTGCCATTTGGAGCAATTACTTCGCTAATAATTTTCCATTGTAAATCTTCTGTAGTGTTTGGAGTCCAACGATACTCAATATCATCCACAACTGGCTTGAATTTTTTCAAGTTGCTCTTAAACATTGCTTTTGTATCAGCTATCGATTTTTTAGATGAATAAACTTTTGGAAATTGATCTTCGTCAGAAAAAAAGGTCATTTGTCCAACCATCATAAACATATCTTTTGAAGATTCTGCTAAATCTTCATCATCTCGGATTGGTTCCATTGGTGTTGAAACCTCTTGCCCAAGTTTTACAGAATGGAGTGTTGATAACAATCCTTTTTTGAACTCCATTACACTTTCAACAATCTTTTTATATTCAACTTCTTTGTCGTTTTCATAAAGGTCGTTAAAAATTATTCTGCTAATAGTTTCTGGATCTATAATTGAAACATTAACTCCTGTTGTGTCTTCATAAATTCCCACACGAAGAAATCCACCAATTAAATATTTGTTTTCAACTTTCGTGAGAATGTCAAGATATTGCTTTGATGAAAAAACAATTAATTTTGCTTTAAATCCACAATGCTCAGTTTTATCTTCTCGCACATAATCTGGAGTTTTTACATCTGCTCTGTATAGAATATCAAATCCGTTTGTTTTTAATACTTCAAAAATTTGAGCTTCAACTGCAGAAATATCTTGTTGAATTGCTTGATGAGTTTTTAAATAAATTCCATGTTCAGAAGCAAAAACTGAAACAGATAAGAACAGAATTAATAGACCTAATAAATACTTTGACATCTTTTCTCCTAAAATAATTTCATGGTAATAACACTTTTAACTTATTTTTAATCGATTCGCATGTGCCAAAACTATTATAAACCTCACACACACGGCAATCTTTTTCAACACAAACATTGTCTTTATGACTATGCATCCAACATGGTTTTGAAAATGAATCATAGGCTGAACAATTTTCCCTATCTTTTTGGGAACAACTCAAAATTGCCCAGCACGGAATTAAGCTTAGAATTTTTCTAATTCCTTGAATAGTTAATTTTTCTTCTTTTATGGAATGACGTATGCACTTTACTCTTTCAATATCTTGATCAGAATATAAGCGTTGACCACTTGTTTTTTTGAACGGAATAATTAACCCTTCCCTTTCATACATTCTCATAGTATGAACCGAGATTTCAAGTAAATTAGCAGCATTACTAATTGTGTATTTAGGGTTATTTAAATCTTCTGACATTCCATTCTAATATGTTTGTTGACATTACCTAATATCAACTTTCTTGCCAACATTTAATGCTAATATAGCAAACAAACTACATTTTATTATTGTTGTTTACTATTAGTAAGAAATGAGATAAATAAGATTTTAATTATGAGAATTTTATATACTATTCAAAGGAATTTGAGTGAAGGTTTTTTGTGCAAAATTTTTACTTATACTCTGCCCAGCTTTTAATTTGAAGTTTATCATTGCTATAATTAATAGCTTTTACAAAACGTTTTGCTACTTGAATATTTGTAATAAGTGGAATGTTCAAATCAATAGCTTTTCTACGAATATAATAGTCGCTATCCAATTCAGCCTTATCGTTGCTTTTTGGGATATTAATAACTAGATCTATTTTACCTTCTTCCATATATGTTAAAATATTAGGTTCTTCCTTTGTGTAAGGTCTATTTAATTCTATCATTTCAAAATTATTTTGTTTGTAAAATTTGCATGTCCCACGTGTACCGTAAAAATCAATTTCTAATTTTTCCAGCATTTTCATCTCTTCCAAAAACTCCATTTTGTATTTCACAGGCCCTGTTGAAAGTAGAATTCCTTTCTCTGGAATCTTAAAACCTATTGATAGAACAGATTTCAAGAATGCCTCGTTAAAATCATCACCCAAACAAGCAACTTCACCAGTTGATGACATTTCAACACCAAGCACAGGATCTGAACCTTTTAATCTTGTGAAAGAAAATTGTGGGGCTTTAACTCCTACATAATCAAGGTCAAACGACGACTTATCTATTTTATGTGGTTTTTCACCAATCATTAGTTGAGTTGCAATATCTATAAAATTCTGTTTTAGAACTTTTGATACAAATGGGAAACTTCTGGAAGCACGGAGATTACACTCAATCACTTTTACGGCATTATCCTTTGCAATAAATTGCATATTAAATGGACCAGTAATTTCAAGTGCTTTAGCAATTTTTTTGGTTATCATTTTTATGCGACGCATTGTTTCGAGATATAATCTTTGTGGCGGAAGAACTATTGTAGCATCTCCAGAATGAACACCAGCATTTTCAACGTGTTCAGAAATTGCATACGCAAATAGTTCACCATGGTCTGCAACTGCATCAACTTCAATTTCACGAGCATCTTCTATAAATTTAGTAATAACAACTGGGTGTTCGCTACTAATATCGGATGCTTTTTTTAGAAATTCTTCCAACTCGTTTTCACTAAGAACAATGCTCATTGCTGCACCACTTAAAACATAACTTGGACGAATAAGAACTGGATAGCCAACTAGGTTACAAAATTCTTTTGCGGAATCAAGATTTGTTAATTCTTCCCATTCAGGTTGGTCAATCTCTTCCCTATCCAAAATTGCAGAAAATTTATGCCGGCTCTCAGCATTATCAATCATTTCAGGAGAAGTTCCAACAATTTTAACCCCGTGCTTGTGTAATTTCATTGCAAGAATATTTGGAATTTGTCCACCCACCGAAACAATAACTCCTTCGGGAGATTCCTTCTCGTAAATATCCATCACACGTTCCATGCTCATCTCTTCAAAGAATAGTTTGTGTGCTGTATCGTGATCGGTACTTACAGTCTCTGGATTGTAATTAATCATAATTGATTTATAACCATGATTATCCAAAGTTTTGGCGGCATTTACGCAACACCAATCAAACTCAACCGATGAACCAATACGATACGCTCCGCCACCAAGAACAATTATTTGCTTTTCTTCACCAGGCTCTATATCATCGAAGAAACCATTGTAAGTCATATAAAGATAATTAGTTTGAGCCGGAAACTCTGCAGCCATTGTGTCAATTTGTTTAATACAAGGAATTATATCAAAATCTTTACGATATTTTCTAACTGCAAACTCATCGGCATTTGTTAGTATCCCAATTTGCTTGTCAGAAAATCCATATTGCTTTGAACGGAGAAGTGTTAGTTTATCAAGTTCATTAATCTTTTTCCCTTTTACTAACTCTGCTTGATCAACAATGTTTTTCATTTTGTATAAAAACCATTTATCAATCTTTGTTAAATTATTTAATTTTTCTACAGAATATCCCTGTTGCAAAGCCTTTGCAACATAGTATATTCGTTTATCGCTTGGCTGTTGTAGTTCTTTATCCAATTCTTTAACTTCAAAATTGTTGCAAACAAATCCTTCCATTCCAATATCGAGCATTCGGATTGCTTTTTGAAGAACCTCTTCGAAGCTACGCCCAATTGCCATAACTTCACCAACTGATTTCATCTCAGAACCAAGCAAAGTACTAACTTGACTAAATTTCTGTAAGTCCCAACGAGGGAATTTTAACACAACATAATCAAGAGCTGGTTCGCAGCAAGCAGATGTCTCTTTTGTTATTTCATTTTCAATTTCGTTAAGTGCATAGCCAATAGAAAGTTTTGTGGCAACAAAGGCTAGTGGATATCCTGTAGCTTTCGAAGCAAGTGCTGAGCTTCTGCTAAGACGAGCGTTCACTTCAATAATTCTGTAATCATCAGAAGTAGGAGAGAGTGCGTATTGTATATTGCACTCGCCAACAATTTCAAGATGACGTATTAGCTTTATTCCATTAGAACGAAGCATAAAGTTCTCTTTTGCAGAAAGAGTTTGCACAGGTGCAGCAACTATACTATCACCTGTGTGAATTCCCATCGGGTCAATATTTTCCATTGAACAAACGGTTATACAGTTGTTGTGTTTATCACGAACAATTTCATACTCAACTTCTTTCCAACCGTAGAGAGATTCTTCTATTAAAATTTGATTAGTAAAAGCAAACGCTCGCTTCGCCTTATCTATCAATTCTTTTTCTGTTTCAACAATGCCAGAGCCAAGTCCACCAAGGGCAAACGCAATACGCACCATTACAGGAAATCCAATATCGTTGGCAACCGCAACTGCTTCATCAACAGTTTCGGCAGTTTTGCTCAGTGCTGATTTGAGCCCTGCTTCTTCAACTTTTTTATTGAATAGGTTTCTATCCTCTGTCTCCAAAATTGTTTCAACAGAAGTTCCTAAAACTTTTACATTATATTTTTCTAAAATTCCTTTTTGATAAAGTTCAATTCCAGTATTCAAGCCAGTCTGTCCGCCAAAGCCTAACAATATCCCGTCTGGTTTTTCTTTTATAATTATCTCTTCAACAAATTGGACTTGAATAGGAAGAAAATAGACTTGGTCTGCCATATCTTCCGATGTTTGAATTGTTGCAATATTTGGATTAACTAAAACGGTTTTTATTCCATCCTCTTTAAGTGCTTTAATTGCTTGACTTCCAGAGTAATCGAACTCGCCAGCTTGACCAATTTGCAAAGCACCTGAACCAAGAATTAAAACTTTTTTCGGTTTGTTTTTCTTAATCATTTCAACGACCTCACAAACATATCAAAAATAAATTCTGTGTCATCCGGACCTGGAGAAGCTTCTGGGTGGAATTGTGTTCCAAAAAATGGTTTTGAAATATGAATAATTCCCTCATTGGAGCCATCATTATCGTTTGTAAACCATTCTCTCCAATCTTGCGGAAGCGTTTCTGCATCTATTGCAAATCCGTGATTTTGTGAAGTTATATAACTTCTGTTCGTGCCAGCTTCGTTGACTGGTTGATTTAAACTTCTATGTCCATATTTTAATTTATAAGTTTCCATCCCGGCAGCAAGCCCAATTATTTGACTTCCGAGACAAACTCCAAGTGTGGGAATTCCTTTATCCAAAGCAAGTTTTGTGTTCTCAATTGTAGCTTGGCACATCTTGGGATCACCTGGTCCGTTGGAAATCATAATTCCATCAGCTTCAATATTCATAAAATCGAAATCGTATGGAACACGAACTACTAAAATATTTCGTCCTTGAAAAGCACGGATTATGTTGTTCTTTACTCCACAATCGACTAAAACTATTTTTGTTTTTCCTCCGTCGTATTCAATAATATTTTTTGTGCAAACCGAACCGACTAAATTTGTTTTATTTGGGTCTTCAACTTTTTTATTTAAATCCTCTTCTGACACTTCATCGCCTGGAATTATCCATCCAAGCATTGTTCCGTTATCACGCAACTTTCTTGTTAAAGCACGTGTATCAATTCCAAATATTCCTGGAATTTTTTCTTCCTCCATCCAATCACTTAAAGATCGTTCAGCATTCCAATGGGAATAGTCCTTGGAATAATCAGAAACAATTAATGCTTTGGTCTGAATTTTATCAGATTCAAAATGCAGCAAAAGTGATTTGTCGTAAGTCTTTGGCGGAACTCCGTAATTGCCAATAAGAGGATAGGTTGCAACTAAAATTTGTCCTGCATAGGATGGATCAGTTAATGTTTCTGGATAACCCACCATACCAGTATTGAAAACAACTTCGCCATCCGCTTCACCTAAATATCCAAACGAATATCCAGAAAAAGTGGAACCGTCTTCTAAAATTAGTGTGGCTCGTTCTTGGTTCTTATTCATCTCGCCTGCTAGATTAGTTTTTAAACAAAGTGGATTTATTGTGCAGGGTCAAATATACAAATAATTGTTATTTGATATAATTAAATAGAGATTCTTCAAAAAATATATTTTATATTTTGTAATTTCGAACGAATGTTAGAAATCTGTCTTAAATCATAAGATTTCTCACCCAAAAACGGGTTCTTCCAAAGGAATACCACTAGAAGAAATGACATATCCTTTGTTTTGCCGGGGTTATATTCAGAATATTGAATAAATATTAATTTGTGGAATCTAAAAGTGTGCTCAAACTTCTTAAGGACTAAAACCAATTATTTTCCAACACATACATTGATATTATATTATAGTTTTCAATCTATAAGTTGATTTGTCATTTAGAAATGTTGTTCTAAGAAATTGCTACGCCACGGGCTTTTTTCTATTCCCCATATTTATTAACCAAACACCAATTAGAATAATTGCTGCAGCCAAAATAATATCAGCACTTAATATTTCATCCAAAATGAACCAACCGGCGAATAGTGCAATTACTGGATTTACATAAGCATAAGTTGTAACAAATGAAATTGGAAGATGTTCAATTGCATAAATGTAAGAACCATAAGCAATTAACGAACCAAATATTGCAAGATAAATAAACGCCATTACTCCATTTTGAGTAAAAGCAAATCTCTCAGCTTCGCCTGTTGACAATCCAACAATAATTTGAAATACCCCACCAATCAACATTTGTGTAGCTGCATTTGCAAGTGGATGAACATTTACCTTTATGTACTTTGAGTAAACAGTCCCCATTGACCAAGCAATTACTCCTGAATAAATTGCAATTATTCCAATCAGATATTCTTTTTCGAAAAGCAAGAAAATGTTATTTCCAAAAATTATTATAATTCCTCCAAATCCAACAATGGTACCAAGAGCAATTGTTTTGTTGAAAGCAACTTTTTTAAGAATTAAAGTTTCAATTAGGACAACTAACATTGGAATTGTGGTAATTAATAATGCAGTTAATCCACTAGGAATCCATTGTTCCGCAAACGTAATTAAACCATTTCCCAATCCTATTAGTAAAATTCCAGTAATAGCAATTGGCAACAAATCCTTTTTTGTTGGAAGTGGAACTCCTCGGAGCTTTAGAACGGTTAAGAAAATTGGACCCGCAATTAGCCATCTAAATCCTGAAAAAAGAAAAGGTGGCATTTCTTGCACACCAATTCTTATTACTAGATAGGTCGTTCCCCAAATAATACAAATTGCAAGCCATGCAATATATGCTTTTGTTTTTGTTGTCAATTATATCTCGTTTTAAGAATTCAAATTTAGTCTATTTCTAATTGTTTATTTCTTAAAAACTAGGAGGCTGATTTTGAGGATGCCTACTACAAAACCTAACTCTCTTATTTTGAACAAACAAAATTCAATTTTTTATTTAACTTTGTAATCAAACTTAAAAATATTGAGATTATGAAAAAACCAGAATTCGAAATTAGAAAAGGAACAATTGATGATGTTGAAACAATATACAATTTCATCTTTCAATTGGCTGTTTATGAAAAACTAACAGACGAAGTAACCACAACGCCAGAAGAACTAGCTAAAACACTTTTTTCAGAAAACACGCACACAAATACTATCATTGCATATTTCGAGAACAAGCCTGTTGGATTTGCTCTCTACTTTTACAATTACTCAACATTTAAGGGAAAAGCTGGTTTATATTTGGAGGATTTATTTGTAATTCCAGAAATGCGTGGCAAAGGCTTTGGTAAAAATTTACTAGTTGAACTTGGCAAAATTGCAAAGGAAAATAATTGTGCAAGATTCGAATGGTCTGTGCTGGACTGGAATAAACCAGCAATTGATTTTTATAAATCTCTTGGAGCAAAACCAATGGATGAATGGACAGTATTCAGATTAACTGAAGATGGAATTAATAACTTAATTAAGTAGGAATTTATGGATGCAATAATTAATAGCATAAACGAGTGGATGTCAGTAAATCCAATGCTTTTTCTTCTTCTAAAAGTAGCGGCAATATTTTTAGGAGCATTATTGATATATTTTATTACTCACAAAATATTAATTACTCTTATAAGAAAAGTAGTTACTAAGACAAAAACTGAATTTGATGATATACTATTGAGTGAAAAAATACTTAGAAAAATCTCTTATATATTACCAATTATTTTCATTCAGCAATTTACATTTTTTAATTCTGATATAGATTCTAACATAGATAATGTTTTAGAAGCTATGGTTGCGTTATTTATTATTCTAATAATTATTAGTTTGCTCGATTCGTTTATTGAAATAATTTCAAAGTTTGAAAAATTCAAAGACCGCCCACTTAAAAGTTATGCCCAAGTTATTAAAATAATTATTTCAATAATTGGAGCAATTTTAATTTTCGGAATTATTACTGGACAGAGTTTCTGGTCGTTGTTTGCTGGACTTGGAGCAATAAGTGCTGTGCTACTCCTAGTTTTTAAAGATACAATTATGGCGTTTGTTGCAAGCATCCAAATTGCTTCTTATGATTTAGTTAAGGTTGGTGATTGGATAGAAATTCCTTCAATGGGTGTTGACGGAGATGTAATGGATATGGCATTGCATACTATTAAAGTCCGCAACTTCGATAAAACTATCACAACCGTTCCAACAAATAAATTGATTGAGCAGTCATTTAAAAACTGGCGTGGAATGCAGGATACTGGTTCCCGGAGAATTATGCGTGCAATTCATATTGATGTATCGAGCATTAAATTTTTATCTGAGGAAATGTTTAAGCGTTTTCAAAAATTTCAGCTCATTGCTGAATATTTAAAAAATACAAACAATGAACTTGAAAGCGATAATAAAGGAAAAAACATCGATACTTCTGAGTTGGTAAATGGAAGAAGACTTACCAATGTTGGAACCTTCCGTGCATATCTTAAAGCTTATTTACATAATAGGAATGATATTAATGACAATTTAACTTTTCTGATTAGACAACTTTCTCCTGGTCCCGAGGGTCTTCCAATAGAAATTTATGTTTTTGCAAATACAACCGATTGGATTAAATACGAAGAAATCCAATCCAATATTTTTGACCACTTGATGGCGGTAGCCACTGAATTTGAATTGAAAGTTTTTCAAAACCCAACAGGGAATGATTTTAGTAAATTAACAAAATAGTGTTTCTATAAAATGGATATGTCATTTCGAGCGAATGTGAGAAATCTCTCATAATTACAATAAGATTTCTCACACAAATTATGTGTTCGAAATGACAAGCGAATTTAATTCATACTGTAAGACACAAATAATTACAAATAAGAACAATGAGAAAAAATATGAAAGCAACAGTATCAGATACAATTGCATATGCCCTACAAGATTTAGGAGTTGATATAATTACACACGTTCCTGGATATGGTGGATCTGAGGCTTTTGAAAGCTATAAGAAATTGAACATGAAAAATCCTCCAATATCATTTCACGAGGAAGTTGCTTATACGATTTGCCATGGTGCAAGTATTGTGGGGAAACGTTCAGCGTGTTTAATAAAAGCTCAAGGAATTGCAAAGGCAGCTAATAGTGTTGTTGATTCTCTCTATACATCTGTAACTGCTGGATTTGTATCATTTATTTTTGACGATTATGTTGGTGCTCACTCCGATAATATAATGGAAACTGAATCTTTATTAAAAGGTCTCTCACTACCCTATATAGTTGCCGACTCTATAACTATTTATGATGATGTGGTCCGGGCTTTTCATAACTCTGAACTAATAAATTTACCAGTAGCAATAATTGTAAATGCTTCCGAAATATTAAACGAAACAGAATTTGAACAGCAAGATTTTAAAAAACACTTTACTTACACACGTGATATTTTACATCACGTGGTTCACCCACTATTTGCACAATATCAATACGATGTTTTCAAAAGCAAAAAAGAAGAAGTCGCAACTGCAGAAATTAAAAAACCAGAATTAATTCAAGTTCCCGATGAAATTCCTGCACGCTCTAAAGATGCAGTAAAAAGATATCAACAGTTTTTCAATGTCTTTCAAAACTTCAAAGGCGACATTGTTACTGGTGATACGAGTTCATCCAGTAGTTATGCCCTACCGCCATACAATGCTATTGATATTGTGACATACATTGGTGGATCCATTCCGCTTGCTATTGGGGCTCATCTTGCTGGAAATCGTTACACATGGGCTATGACTGGCGATTTTGGATTTATCGCTGCTGGGCATCTTGGATTGTTAGAAGCATCTCTTCGCCAAATTCCATTGAAGATAGTAATATTTAACAACAAACAAGCGGCTGCAACTGGTGGTCAGCCAATTCATCGCACAACACTTTATAAAATTTTGGCTGGATACGAAAACAACATTGTAAACATCTCCAACGCAGAAGATCCTTTTGAAATATCTCTGGTGCTTGATGAGGCAGCACAAGCCGATGAATTAAGAATTATAATTGTGAATTTTTAAAAACAAAAGAACGCGGATAGAACGGATTAAACAGATTTGCACGGATAAAAACATACATGGGTTTATTAAAACACATTTGATAATAGAGACTTTTATACTATTTTTAAAAAATCAATTAACTAATAGAGGTAATAATATGCAAAACGCAAAGTTGTTAGTTTTTATTTTAATTCTATTTTTCACGTTGTCTGTCAGTTCATTTGCTCAAGCAGAGAAAGAGCAAAAAAATGATTTGTCGGGTAAGTATGCATTGCAATTTCAAATTGACCACTACTTTACTTTATCTAATTTCCAAGGTGGAACTATTTCTGGGAAATATCATTGCAACAATAATTCGGCATTAAGATTTGGGGTAACTCTTGGATACGAAGCTAGGGATATTGAATTAGGCTCTACTGATGTGAGAAGTGATACTACAATTATTGAAGATTTTAATGGTGAGATTTCTAGCTCTACTATTCAACTTTCAATTCAATATTTATATTATTTTGAAATTAATAATTCTATAGCCCCATTTTTGGGTGTTGGGGTTAATTATCTAATGCAACCAGATACTGAAGATATTATAGATTATAGAATTTCAAAATACGAACAGTCTGGATATGGTATAGACTTTTTAATTGGTGTTGAATGGTTTGTTCGCACAAACATTGGTATTCACGCTGAATATGGAGCAGGTTTCGGATATAATAGTTATGAATACTCCTCTGAAAGACCTTCATATTATGTTGAAAATGAAATGAATAAAAATTACGATAAGAGTTCTGGTTTTGAGCTTTCTAGTAATTATGTGAAATTTGGAGTTTCAATATATTTTTAAGAAATAAACCTCCAAGGTTTTAAGTAAAAAAATAATTTATGATTCATTTACTACTTAGCCTTTTGAAAAAAACTTGGAGGTTTCAAAAACCAAATGTTGACTTCACAATTACTTCTCTTTACATTTGTTTTGCAATTTTAATTTAACAACTAAAATTCAATCGCTCTTTCACAGACACACTCGGCTCGGCAGAAATTCTCATTTCTGTTCATGTTTGTGAATTTCCAATTATACTTTTTAATCCTTTGCGTTCTTTGCGGAAAACCTCCGCGAACTCTGCGTGAAATATATCCCATAGGAAACAATGAAAAAATCAATTACACTATTTTTAATACTTACATTAAATACATTTTTTGCTCAAGACTCACTAAAACATAAATTAGATGAGGTTGTTGTTACTTCTCTACACAGACCAACATTACTTTTCGATGTAAATAAAAGCATTGAAATCATTCCAGCAGAAGCAATTGAAACTGCTCCAATAAACAGTGTGCAAGATTTTTTAAGTTATTCAAACTCAGTTGAGTTGAGCCAGCGTGGTGCAAATGGAGTACAAGCAGACATTGGAATACGTGGGGGCAACTTTGAACAAACCCTTATTCTGCTTGATGGAATTAAAATAATTGATCCGCAAACTGGACATCACAATTTGAATTTGCCAATTACTGTTTTGAATGTTGAACAGATTGAAATTGTAAAAGGTAATTCGTCAAACATCAATGGTGCAAACGCTTTTAGCGGTTTAGTAAATTTCAAAACAAAGCGAAATAAATTTAATAGTCTATCCGTTCAAGCAGAAGGCGGTGATTTTGGACTTTACTCTGCTTCACTATTTGGCAGCTACAATATTAAAAACTTAAGCAATAATTTTTCAATTGAAAAAAATCACTCAAACGGTTACCGTGAGAATACAGAATATGATATTACAAATATTTCTTATGGAGGCTCCTACACTACTCCTAAAAGTGTTTTTGATATATTCATTGGTTATAACGATAAATCTTTTGGTGCTAATAGCTTTTATACAACTGTATA